>DAOWEJ010000110.1 GCA_030638575.1 Deltaproteobacteria bacterium
ATAAATGTCGAAGTAATGTATTCTATCATTTATCATTAAATATTTAAAAAGATAGAGCTTTACGATTCCACACTTCGTCATTCGAAATTCCTTGTTCGATATTCTATATTCAAATAGTTGTATCTCGAATTTGCAATATCTTTCAAATAACTAAATCATAACCTATTGATATGATGGACAAGTTATTTCCGGTTACAGTGTCGCAAAGCGGTATAACTTAGCTTTTTACGAAACCGTCAGAGTTAAAACTTTTAAATGAACAAAATTGTTATAATATTAGTGGTTCTCTCTGCAGTAATGCATGCACTCCGCAATTTTTTTACCAAAAAAGCATATGATAAACAGGCCTTTGTCTGGTGGTATGAAGTCTTTGGGTTGCTGTTTTTTACCCCTGTCTTTGCTTTTGTTCTTTTCGGCGAGGGGTTTGAGCTTTCGATTTCTTTTTATTTGGTGCTGATTTCCGGTTTTATTCATTTTCTGTATTGGTTTTTTCTCGCAAAATCCCTCGAAAACGGGGAACTTTCTTTAGTATATCCCATAATGCGTTCATCTCCGGCTTTAGTATTGGTGTTTTCTATAACTGTACTGGGAGAGGAGGTTAGTCTTCTTGGGGGGTTTGGGATTCTGCTTGTTGCTTTTGGTGTATACACAATTAATATGGAAAAAATTTCTGTATCAGAACTTTACAGGCCGATCAAAGCGGTGCGAGGTGATAGGGCTACACAATTTGCATTAATGACTTTAATTTCAGTTGCGGCCTATTCAGTTATTGATAAGATTGCAGTTGAGCAAATGAATGCGGTTATTTTTGCCTATTTATATCCCTGGTTCAGCCTGCTTTTGTACACTTTTTATATTCATAGAGTGAAACATAAAGGCGAATTACGCAAAGAATGGGCTGTGGATAAAAAGATTATATTAGTTTGCGGTTTTCTTTCGATCTTCGGTTACTTTCTAATTTTGATAGCATTTACAATGGAGCGGGTAAGTTATATTGTCGGGTTAAGACAGCTTAGCATTGTCTTTGCAGTATTTTTAGGAGGCCAGGTGTTAAAGGAGAAAAACAGATTGATCCGATTATCAGCGGGTTTTGTAATCTTTTTCGGCGCGTATCTAATCGCCATTGCCGAATGATAATGATATTCAACTGCTTCATAACGACAAAGACTTTGACTCAATTCAAAAGAACTGTGGTTTGAAGACCGTAAAATCAGGGAAATGAAGACAAGACATTTGCATTCACAATATGTCATTAAATAACCAATATAAATGTCTCGACAAAGTTTGTGGAGGAAGGCCTAGCGAGCTGGCCGTTCTGCAAAGGTCTCATCTTATGGTTACATGAAAGATCACAAGCTGGTTGCGGTGTGGCAGCCAATATTTATTGACATTCTTTGGTTTTTTATACATAATTTCTATAAGTTCCCACACGCCGTAGAATCAATCAATTATATAAAGGCTAATGTGATTTGCCTGTTTTCAATTAATACTGTCTATTGGGGGTGAATATGAAACACGGATTCGCGTTAAAAATTTTAGTCTTTTTGGTTTGTGCTTTTTTTACCTTTACTTCTGCTGAATTCACAGTTTTCGGTGGGAACCCTCATGCAGGCAAAGGCAAGGGTAAAAAAGTCGGTCCCCCTTCCCATGCGCCGGCCCACGGGTATCGGGCTAAGTACAGATATAGGTATTATTCCGGCGCCCACGTTTATTTTGATGTGGGAAGAAAGCTGTATTTTTTTCTCGATGGTCCCGACTGGCGATTTTCCACTACCTTACCCCGGCATTTACGACCGAAACTCGGCGGCTTTGTCGAGATAGAAATGGACACCGACAGGCCGTTTACTCATTTTAAGGAACACAAGAAGAAATATCCTCCGGGGCAATTAAAGAAAAAGAAAAAATAAAAGCCAAGCTGAGTTTTCTATATATAAGCTACATCCCTCCACAAAGATACCTGATACAATTAAAAGCAGTAAATTCTATCAAGTTTTATAGTTTCGCAGAATAAATTTTGAATGATGTCTGAGTAAAAAGTTCTATATACCCCCGCTAAAAATCAGCGGGATAAAAAGGCGTAGTGGTTTTTCAGGGACGAGGCAATACATGTAGTATTCCGAGTGTCTGAAAAACCGCTGCAACGCAGTAGATGGGACTTTCTACGACACCATCAAGAATGATCCTTGATAGATAGGGGGGAGCTCATGGATATAAAATTGAATAAAGACTGGTCAGGGCAATAAGCTGGTGCAATTTAATAGTTAATGTGATATGATTTATAATAAAAACAAACTAATTAACGAAAAATGTGAGACGAAACTATAAGTCGGATTAGTTAGCAGGATACATCTTGATAAAAACATTTAATTATTTGGAGTCAAAATAATATGTCGTTGATGGATCCTCAGGAATTGTTGAATAAAATACCTTTATTTGATTCATTAATAGATTCAGACCTTAAAAGTTTATCAGAATCGGTTCGTCTGCAATCCTTGAAAAAGGGACAGGCTCTTTTCCGAAAAGGAGACGAGGGGACTTCTCTGTATATAATCAAACAGGGTACTATTAAAATTGTTCTTCCTTCGAGATTGGGCGATGAAGTTATAGTAACTATATTTTCGGAAGGCGATTTTTTCGGCGAGATGGCGTTGTTTGACGGCGAGCCGAGGTCAGCAGATGCCTTAGCATTAGAACCTTCCAAAATTTATATACTTAGAAGAAATGACTTTCTGTCATTTCTACAGTCCAATATTAATGCCATGAAATCAATACTTTCCCAACTCACAAAACGATTGCGCAGCACAGATGATTTTCTTGAGGGCGCTTGTTTTTTGAGCGTTTCAGCCAGACTTGCAAAAAAACTTGTGGAACTTGCGGAGTCCTATGGCAAAAAAGATGGGGACAACGTTTTTATTGATTTGAATTTAACTCAGAAAGAGCTTGGCGACATGATCGGTTCATCAAGGGAAAGTATTAACAAAGAGCTTAAAACCCTGCGGGATAATGGTTTGATAATTAAGGAAGAAAATAGGATTCAAATAATTAACATGACACGTTTAAAACGCAGAGCATATTATGAAGTGTGACGGATTTCACACATGTTATGTGATGCGTTTCATTGTAATTTCAAAAGCCTTCATTATATACTTTTAAAAAATCATTCGATTTCCAAACGAACTAAAGCCCTAATCGAGTCAAAACTCGAGTGGGGTTGACCGTTGCATGTTGTTAGTACTGACTATAAACAACAGACAATTGAGCGTTTTTCGCTCAATTAAAGTAAAACATATTTTTATCTCTTAATGCTGTCTATGCTTAGAAGGAAAGCGCGAAATTCATTTCCAATTGACACTAAAGTCTTATTTAAATATAGTCACTTAAAATTTCGCCTTTACAATTTGCTTACACATTAGGACCGAACATAGTTTAAAGGAGGAAAAAATGAAGCGTAATCATGCTTTTTTAGTAGTTTTATTTTCTACAATAGCCCTCTTAATGACGGGTTGCGCCTCGGCGCCGGTGGTTGAACGTAAAGATGTGGATACAACTATTGATCTTAGCGGACGATGGAACGATGCTGATTCAAGAATGGTATCAGAAGAGATGATCCAAGACTGCCTCAATCGGCCATGGCTTGTGAGATTCAAAACAAAACACGGAGGGGATATCCCTACGGTTATAGTTGGCCGGGTAAGAAACAGAAGCCATGAACATATAAATGTCCAGACATTTGTTAAAGACCTGGAAAGAGCCTTGATAAATTCAGGACAGGTTCAATTTGTGGCTTCAAAGGGAGAACGGACAGGAGTGCGCGAAGAACGCAAAGATATGGCCAAGCATTCCTCAGATACAACAATGAAAGGCCCGGGGCAAGAGATAGGCGCTGATTTCATGTTGATAGGAACCATAAATACAGTCCTTGACGACATTGGCTCAAAGTCCGTAATGTTTTATCAAACCAATCTGGAACTGATTAATATGTCTACTAATATCAAAGTCTGGATCGGTGAAAAGAAAATCAAGAAGCTGATTAAAAAGAAAAAAGTGAAATGGTAGGAAAGTAAAATGAATTTTATATGGCAAATAACAAAGAGAAAATACCTGCTTTTTTTATTGCCTTTGCTCTCCGGAGCGCTGATTTTTTCCTGCGCCCCAAAGGTGAAGCATTATACTTTAATTAATCAGCACCTTGCCAATCAGAATTATAACCTTGCATTAAAAGTTATTAAAGACAACAAGGGTTCTTATGCCAAGCGAAATGCCGCCCTTTACTATCTTGAAGAAGGAATCATTTCCCATTTTGCCTCGCGCTATAAAGAAAGTAATCAAAGTCTCTCCAAAGCGGAATCGATTATGGACGAGTTGTTTACCAGATCAATTTCAAAGCAGGCAGCATCATTTATGATAAATGATAATACCATTCCATACCGTGGAGAAGACTTTGAAAATGCTATGGTCAATATGTTCATGGCCTTAAACTATGTCGGCCTGGGTCTTAATGAGGATGCTCTTGTCGAGGCAAGAAAAGTCGATAACAAATTAAATATTATAAACAGCCGTTACGCAGAGGGCAAAAAAAACGTTTATAAAGAGGATGCTTTTATCCGTTTCCTAATGGGTGTTCTTTACGAGGTGGACGGAGAGAATAATGACGCATTTATTTCCTATCGAAAAGCGGAAGAAATATACCGGACCGATTACTTGAAAAACTACGGGGTCTCCCCGCCTGCTTTTTTAATTGAGAACCTTCTTAGCTCCGCCAAGACAATGGATTTTAATGAAGAAATCAAAGAAATCAAGAGTCAATATACCAATGTTGATTTTATGTCCCCTGCTGAAAAAAGGGAAATAGCTGAGATATATTGTATTCACTATAACGGTTTAGGACCGGCGAAGATGGAAAAACGCTGGGTAGTCCCACTGCCTGACGGGTATGTTGTAAAGGTTGCTTTTCCAGAGTTTAAAAAAAGATACTACCAGATTACCCGCGGTGTGATTACCCTGAAAAGTCTGACATCCGGGTCATCCTACCGGTTTCCGACCATTCTTATGGAAGATATCAGTTCCATCGCTGTCAAGAATCTCGAAAACCGAATGGGTAGAATTAAAGCAAAAGCCATTGCCAGGGCAACAACCAAATATCTTGCAACCAAGGGAGCATCAAGATTAGCAAAAGAAAGGGAAGGAAATCTGGCAGGCTTGCTAGTGCAGGTTGCCGGTAATGTTGCTGCCGCGGCAACGGAACAGGCAGATATTCGTCATTGGCGATTACTGCCTGATGAAATCAGAGTCGGCAAAATTATAGTGCCTCCAGGGGAATACGAAGGGGAAATAAATTTTCTTAATACAGATGGAAGTACAATTTCTTCAAAAAGGATTGAACCCTTTACCATCGGGGGAGGAGAAAAGAGATTTCTCACTTTCAGGACTCTTAATTAAATGAGGATTGATATGAGTCATTTTCGTTTACAATTAAGACGCGCAATTTTAGTGGTTGCAATTCCGGTTTTGATATTAACTGGCTGTGCAGCCGATAAGAAGCAGGTTAAAGTTCCGACAGAAGAAATACAGGGGAGAGCAGATCGGGCATTTGATGACTTAAGTGCCCATGAGACCGGACAAAGGAGAATTTCTCCTCCCAGAGAAAAAAGGAGTGAAAGTACCATACCGCCGCCTTCAGCAAAGCAAAAGCATGAAGTTCGTGCCACAAAAGGAAAACAGCCCGACTGGGTGGATGGTGAAAGTGGGGAGTATCCGTCTGTTATGTATATGACAGGAGTTGGGTATGCATATGAACGTAAAACAGCAGAAGACAGAGCCCGGTCCGAAATCGCCAAGATCTTTTACAGTAATATCGATTCACAAAGCCGTACTTACCAGGAGTATTTACAAACAACATTCAAGGGAAAAGGAAAAACAAGAGAAAGTATTAATATCGAAGATATAACCAGAGTATCCACCCAAAAGGTCCTTTCCGGGATAATAATTGCACAGGTTTACCAGCAAACACGGCCTGAACCTTATTTTTATGCCCTTGCCGTACTCGACAGAGAGCAATCAAAAAGGATACTTCAAGATAAAATCGAGCAGCTCGATTATGATATCCAAAAACTTCTTTCAGCTACACAGAGAGAAAATGATAAACTCACAAAAATAAAAAATCTAAATACATGCATTGAAAAATATATAATGAGGGAGGCCTGTAATTCAGAGCTTCGCATCGTGAATCGATCCGGGGGGGGTATCCCACCGGCAGTCAGTTTCACAGAAATTAAAAAACAACTGACAGACATTTTACTCAGGGATTTTCTTATTGCACTCTCTGTAAAGGGCACCAGAGCATCGGACATCCAGGAAGCCCTGGTTGAGGCATTGAATAAAAAAGGGTTTTCCATATCCAGCGATTATACAAAGGTGAGTGTTATGGTCAGGGGCAATATTAATATTAAGCCCATTGACCAGAGAGCGTCTGAATGGAAATTCGTCCGGTGGAAAGTATATTTTGATCTCGTAGACAAGCAGGGAGGAGCAGTATTCGGCAGCATTAAAAAGACAGGAAAAGAAGGACATCTATCACTATCTCAGGCAGAAGAACGGGCTGTTCGAAAAATACAAAAAGTCCTGGCAACGGATATTGCCGAAGATATGACTAAATATATTTTTTCTCAAGATAAGTAATTGGACAGAGTCCATGGTCCGTTGTCAGTAGTCAGTTGCATTTGTAATTCCTGATACTTATCAGACAAAAAGTATCGGCGACGTAATTAGCATATAAAGTAAAACAATATACCATAACGAAAGGAGGTGAAAAGCTGTGAACAAACCCAAATTAAGTTATCTTTTCTCAGCGATTATTGCTGTTTTGTTTCTGATTGTCAGCGTTCAGGCTTTTGCCTTTACACCCAAAGAGATTTATCAAAAAGTAGGTTCCGGAGTTGTGCTCATTTTGGCATCAGAAGGTTCTAGAATGGGAAGTGTTGGTACCGGATCAATCATCAGGGAAGACGGCCTTATAATAACCAATGCACACATTTTCACCAGGGAAAACTCTTCGAGATTGAAACCCGATATTGCGATCTTCTTGAAACCTGCCAGGGTTACCGGAAACCATAAAAAAGATCTGTCTCAAAGATACAAGGGCAAAATCGTTTCATACGACATGCCCTTAGATCTTGCTTTGTTAAAAATTGTAGAAATGGATCATAATAAGCCTCTTGCCAGGCTGGATTTCGCTGACTCAGAGAATGTCGTTATCGGTGACAAGGTATATGCAATAGGACATCCTGAACAAGGCGGCCTGTGGAGTTTGACAACAGGGGTCATAAGTGCTTTCCGTCAGGATCAAGGAGGCGTTGCCGGCAAGAACCTTTTTCAGACAGACGCAAGTATTAACCGGGGGAATTCCGGTGGACCTCTTTTGGATGAAAATGGTGTTATGGTCGGAATCAACTCCATGATTGCAAGAAAGGCCAAAGACGGGTTGACGATAACAGATGTCAATTTCTCTATTCAGTCAAACGTAGCCCTTCAATGGCTGAACAGCTTAGGCTATCACTTTACTGCAAAAAGAGAAACTGCAGCAGTAACCCCTAAACCAAAATATGAAGAAAGTGTTGCTCAACCAAAAGAGACCGTACCGGCTCCAAAGCTCGAACCCGAGAAAGAAAAGGAAGTACCTTCCAAACATGGAGAGTCGGTGGTGATAACACCGAAACCGGTTAAGGAAAAACCTGTTCCGCCACCTTTGGCTAAACCTGCAAAACCGGAAGATAAACCGAAAGCAATGGGTACGGACAAAGTCCTTACAAGGAAAAAACCGTATAAGATGACTAAATTGTTAAGAGACATGC
The DNA here is from genome assembly GCA_030638575.1 of Deltaproteobacteria bacterium. GTDB lineage: Bacteria > Desulfobacterota > Desulfobacteria > Desulfobacterales > JAUWMJ01 > JAUWMJ01. The sequence goes on from DAOWEJ010000110.1 coordinate 7,851, forward strand.
AGGAAATGGAAGATATGATGGATGATATGAAGGGAAAAGTCAGGAAATATAAAGAAAAGAAATACTAAGGAGGTTATTATGAAAACAAAACATTTACTGGTACTTTTTGTTGGTTTGTCTATGGGAATCCTGCTGATTGCAGGCTGTTCATCAACCCCTGCACCGAGTGCCGACCCGGCATCCCTTGGTCCGGACTGGGTGATGAAGGGGGGCGGTGCATTTGATGTGGAAAAAGGGAAAGTTTTTTATGGTGTTGGTATAGCTTCCGGCATCAAGAACAAGGCCCTTTTAAGACAGACCGCCGATAACAGGGCCAGGGCTGAAATTGCAAAAACCATGGAAACCTACGTGGCAACTCTTGCAAAAGACTATATGGCCTCAACCACTGCAGGCGACATGTCAAAATCTTCGGAAGAACAGCATGTAGAAACAGCTTTGAAAACCTTTTCAAAGACTACTCTACACGGTGCGACAATTGTCGATCGCTGGATGGATGCATCAGACGGATCTATGTATTCTTTGTGTGAATTAGATCTTTTCTCTTTCAAGGAAGCTCTCGACAACTATAAGGAACTCGACAAACAAGTTCGTGACTATGTCAGGGAGAATGCTGAAAAGATGCATGACGAGATGGAAGAGTTGGAAAATAAATAGTTTTTTTAACTTTTAGGCCACCTGCATCGTACTAAAACGATACGGGTGGCCTAAACTTTTCTTTTGAAAAAGTTAAACCTCAATATACTTACTCCCAGAGTCCTTTGCAAAAGGTTATGGGTAATTTTCAAGGTATATATTGGGCAAATGCATTAAAAATTTTGTGGAGCAATTCATCTGTACGCGGTGCCGATGGTTGGAGGGTCACCTCAAGAAATGCACGGACAGGTATTAGAGCAAACATTCTTCCTATATCCTCATCCTTCTCCTCAAAATATGCTGTTCTTTTTTTTGATTTACTTTCATTGATAATACCACTCCATACAAAAATTCCTTTCTTGAGGTCATAAATATCAAGTGAAACCCTGATACGTCTCGTAGTGATCAACTCTACTGCAATTTCCTTCACAATCGGATTTCCTTTTAAATCCCACTGTGGGGGAATTTCAGGTCTTGGATATTTCTCCTTGGTTTCAAAGACCTCGTTTTCAATGATGCGAACCAGCAAGAGATATCTGAATGGGGTTTGGAAAGGTTCAAGTTTCTTAAGAAAGTCTAAATTCAATTCCCCTGTGTATTTATAATCGTGAAGAATCGTCTGATAATGATCATTCCCTATCCATTGCACTACTTCTTCAACCGGCAAAATGACAAACTCTTTTCTCACTGACAGAAAACTGTCTCTAAGTATGTCCGCGTATTTGCTGCTTTCCGACTCATCAAGATCGTTTACTATGGAAACAACGCCGCCAACTCCCATCATGCCGCCAACAATTTCATCGTGACTAAAGCTTTCATCCTGCTTTAAATTGATAATTCCCGGTATTGTTGCACACCCGGATAATACCAAAAAGGATAGAACGCAGAACGTTTTACACCTGAGAATTCGAATCTTCATTAGTAATGCCGTTAGCCTGACCTGACTGTGTTCGATGAGGCTTTTTTCCGGATAGCAAAAACCGGATATAAAGACTCTCGATAGAATGATTTTTATTCTTTTTTGGTATCCCTGCGGTTAAAAACCTCAAATTGATTCGAATCATAATATTTTATAGGATGACCAAGATCATCAACAACATGGATATTTACAAGATCACCTTCTCCGATTTCGGTTTTATCAGATTTTGTGGCTTCAGAAAGCTTCCAGGCCAGTCTCCATGCCGCTACATCAGAATCCAAAGCCTTATCTTCTTCACCTGGAGAGTATTCAGTCACCCATTCGGAATTGACATGCTTTTGGAAATGAACCCGAAAGCCATTTGGTTTTCTCACCCAGCCCTTATCAATCACTTTTAATGCTTCATTAACTTTCATTAGTGCCTCCTCCAATTTTTTGCATTTTCATTAGGATCCGAACTGCTTGACCTGCTTTCAGGACATATGATTTTCCTCTCCATAAAATTCAGGTAAAGCGTCTCCCTGATAGTGATGCACATCCAATTGTGGAAAGGCTATGATGATTCCTTCCTTATCGAAACGCAACTTGGTCTTCTCTATAAGCTCGCATTTGGTCGTCCAGTATTTCACATTATCCACCCAATATCGGCCACCCAACTGTACACAATTGTTGGCCATATTCAAAACATACACAACAGGCCTTGGTTTAACCTTCACCCGTGGGTCCTCAATCATGACAGTTTCCAATACCTGTTTCGCTTTCAAGATGTCCTGGTCATATCTGATACCAACATCAACTTTAACCCGCCTGGTGCCTGTGAAGTGATAATTGATAACATAATCATTGAGAATCTTGGAATTGGGGATAAAGACTGTCTTTCCGTCAAAGGTCTTCATACGGGTGTTAAGGATGGTGGTGGCCTCTATTTTTCCCAGGAGGTCTCCTACTTTTACAGTATTACCGACCTTGAAGGGAAGTGTGGGAAGTAAAGGCCGGAAGATAGCGACAAGGCCGACCGCTGCCAGACCTATCACTATTAGAATACGGCGGACGACGATAGTAGCCATGCCCGCCTGTTGCAAGGCGGCTGCGACAACAATAAATAGCAGAATGATGTAAAAGATATTGCTAACAGTTGAAACCATCTGCGGCTTTAAAGCAAATCTTTCAAGTATGCGCCTTAATAGCCTGGTCAACATCTTGAGCGCAATCAGACCTATTACCAGGATAATCAAGGCCTCCACAAAATTTTGGCCGTGCAGGGCAATTGCTTCACCCAATTTTTTATACTCCGCTAATTGACCTTCCATTATGTCCCCCTTTTATCTATTGCTTTAAGAAAATCGTAACAATTCAGCCATTTTTAACAAGATAGGCATAAACGGCAGGATATTTTCATTTACCGTATTAATCTCTTAAATCAAGCCCTTATTCATCTTCCTTGCCACAACGGCCTTTGCAGCATCGCGGCTTTCCCCGCGAATATCGGCTTTGGCCGCGGCCCATGTGTATGCCTTCTCTTCATCGTTAGTATAGATTGCACACCACCTGAGTCCTGCCAGTGCACCCAGGCCGTTTGAGTTTAATTTGAGGGCCGATCGGAATGATTCCTCGGCGGCCTTGTAATTTTTATTTTTATACAGGATCCATCCTTTCAGGTCATGAGCAATGTAGGAAGCAGGGGCAGCATTGACGGACTGATTTAACAATTCAAGGTCGAGGAGTCCTTTTTCACCCCATGATGAATGAAGATAAAATGTCTCTAGGGCACGGCCTAGAAAGTCTAAGCTTTCCAGGGTGGTCTTTTCATGCCACAAAGCCTTGGCTGCCTGGTCGCCCGGTAAGGGAAGACCGCAGGTTTCCAACCATGCCAGAAATCCTTTGTGAAAACCTGTGAGCTGATCCTTTGGCTTAAAAGTCAGGTCGGTTGTCCGTTCGATATGTTCTTCATTTGTATCCGTCAGTTCAAGGAAGACTTGAATCTTGTCGCCCTTTTGTTGGATCTTGCCTTGTAGCCAATAACGGATGTCCTGTTCTTTGCCAAGTTTGGTGACGTCAGGCCGGGGACCCTCGCCACGACAATAGGCCCTCAACATTTCCTTTTCAGGAAAGATATTTTTGACCCGCCAGCCGAACCAAAACTCCTTAAGGTCTGTGTGAATGGCCATAATGTTTCCCAGCAGGAAATGGATGGCCAGTCCGGTTCCGTTATAGGCCTGCCCCTCCTGAGGTTGAAATGGAAGAACGACCAGCCTTGGTTTGCCTTTGCCTTGCTTCTCTGTGGACTGCCCCATAGTCTCTCTCCTCTAAATCAGACTTTTTATGAGTTCATCTTTATTGTGCGATCTGTATCACCGATGGTTTGTCAATGAGGACGTCAGGATAGGGCCGAGCCCTTATTTAACAATTTGCTTTTAACAACACGTACCAAGTCATCCCGACCACATGCTTTTAAAGGTTCAAGAAGTTCACGGTAAAATGGTTCACGGTGCCTGATCGTTATACTAAAACCGGATAAAAGATCCGGTGAAACATCATTTTCAATAAATGCCGAGGTTTTGTCGAGTGCACCGATTGCCGTGAGCCCAAGCATGGTTCGGACGCATTTTTCACACTTACCACAGTTTAGCCGATCCTGGACATTTGCCAGACATACCCTGATATTGTTAAGGGCAACATCCCAGCCTGCAACAATTCGCAGCTTATCCAATCTGGACATCGCAATATTAGTATGCCTGATTCTCATATCAAAACTGGAATACTCCGGGTCAAGCAAAGGGTGGGACCCGCAGGGAACTAAATTGGGGATATCATATGATGATGCGATATATACCAACTCAAGCCTGGATGCAAAAGCATGCGCCACAGATGCAAGGACGGCCCCGAAAAACTTTTCCAGCCAAAGTTCTCGTTCATCACATAAATGTCTGATATTTGTATATATGGGAATCAGATTGGTATTTGCATCTTCTGCTACCTTGGACATCGCAGCCTTAGCCCGTTCAAATACGTGGTATTTCATGCCCCTTTGTACAACACCACCGATATCAAATCCATGAACAAAGAGACAATCCTTAATGGCACCAGGATGCGTTTCAGGATAGGCAAGTTTGTTTACCCTCAATGCCGCAAGAGAATCCATTCCACCGGACAAAAAAAGGCCTGCATGCCGTTGCTTGTCCCTGTATTGTACTAAAGAACTTGTCATAGCCTCAATGGACAGAGGACTGAACTGCCCCCCTGACCATTCCTTCATCAGGGACATCACCGTTTCAAGACCCTCTTTTAAGCCCGGGCATATTTCTGTGTCCAGAACAATACGTTTTTCGCCGAAATGCATGGCAGGAATGATACAGCCAACAAGAAATGCATGGGGATTACATAATATATCTTCAGTAAAAGGTTCTTCGGTTTCAATAAAAATGTCTTTTTGAGGCTGATCGCAATCCTCCCAGTTCACGGTTGCTACTACGCGCACCCGTTCTCCGTTCTTTATTGACTTTAAATTCGATATTCGCATATGATTTTCAAAACGTTAAAATGTTACTTGATTTCTTACGGTATGTGCTAACCAAGTGTTCTACGATTTTTGCGCCAATGTCAAGGCCGGTGGCGGCTTCCATTCCTTTGAAGCCTGGAGAATAGTTTACCTCGATAACATTGGCCATGTCATTTTGATCCACTATTAAATCAACCCCTGCGATTTCAAGGCCGACAGCGGCAGCGGCTTTCAGTGCGATTCCCTTAAGCTCAGGAGACAGAACTCTGCTTCGGCTTTCTTTGCTCAGGTGGTAGTTGGCCCTGAAGTCTCCTTTTTCAGGCCGGAGTTCCATGGCCCCCGCTACCTTCCCACCCACAATAAGAACCCGTATGTCCTGTCGCCCCGCCGGAGGGATGAATCGCTGCACTAACAGACCTTTGTGCCTGTCCAGGTGTTCGCGGATAACCGACTCTATTTTGTGCTTCGTCTCCACCAGCATGACCCCTTCCCCCTGACGGCCGCTGACTTGTTTGACTACTACCGGATAACCCTTCAATTGGGCAAGGGCTTCCTGAAAACCATCCGGCGAGTTGACAAACAGGGTATCAGGAACCGGAATCCGGGCTGCCGCAAGGGCCTGTAAGGTGTGAAATTGATTTTTAGTCAGACGTATGGAATCCAGGTCGTTCACGACAGGAATGCCCATCAAGCTGAAATGGCGTATCAAGGCAAGGCAGGAGTCCCCCACGGTGGCACCCTGCCTGGGCAGAACAACGTCTAAGGATCCTATTTCCGGCTGTCCTGCAACGCCAGGCTTGCTCTTTAAAAGACCTGGCCACAACCGGTAGGGATGAACCAAAATCGTTTTGTGCCCCTGATCAGCGGCTGCTTCCCCCAGCCGCCGGTTTGGATGATAATCACCGCCCCTAACTGTAATGATTCCGATATTCATATAAGGTTAATCCTCGATCATCCACTCCGGCATCCAGATTCCCATCTGCTTGCCCATACGCTCGCTGTAATAACTGGCCACCTGCCTGGTCCGATTCCGAATAGCAATCTTCTTGGTAGCCACATTGTCTTCACTGATAATGGAAAAAATCTTCCGGTTTCCTGCCCTTGAAGTCAAGCCTTCCAAAAGTTTGGTGCCTATGCCCAGCCCCTGATATTCAGGCTTAACAGATGTATATCCTCTCTCTAAATAATGACTCAAATCCAGTCCTGATTGTCTTTTTATCGACTCCAGAAACTCAGGCCGGGGTCGCTTCAGGCTGGAGTTTCCAGCGATTACGCCTTTTGCTAATACATAGCCGATCAAAAATGCCCGTTCAAGGTTGTACCTTACCCACTTTGTCCCAACCGACCCTCCGGCCTCCACCATGCGGCAAATTTCATCCAGATAACCGGCCGGAAGTTCATCAGGCTTTACGAAATAAAACTCGATGTTCTGACCTTTTCTGTAGATGGAGTACCCGTCGTTGCGCACGATAGTTTCCTTTTTTGCCGGCATTCAGAAACCAGTATCTGATTATATCAGGGTAAACGCATTTGGAAAAATAAAATCAGTTTAAAAGGAGGGGCTTAAAGGTTTTTTCTTCAGACGATATCTTTTTCAGTTGGCAGGATATATCGCAGTGACCCGATATTTATGATTTGATGCACAGATTATCTTATCTTTTAAAATGCTTACGCAAAATCATAAATATCGGGCCACACTGTACAGTATTGGTTGATATCGTCTGGAGAAAAAATTTTTAAGCCCCGGACCAGTTCCAAAGATAAAATTATTTCCAAATGCGTTTACCCTGTGATTATATTTTATACCCTTTTAAAACACGGGTTTTTAGTGTAATGTAAATCAATTTAAGAAACCCGGTTAATAATAAGTAAAAACATAACAGCATTAAGCAATAATATCAAATAATTCTGCCAGAAAATTTTCAGGAGAAAAGGTACCATGATAAGTGCGCTAAAGAACCCAAGGAAATTGTTTCTTACATTCTTTGTCACCATCCTTATGCAAAATATCTTTATTCCTTCTCAAATACCGGCTTTTGAAAAGGTCTTCCGTAATTCTCCGGGCATGGAATTTGTCTTTATCCCGGCAGGCGCCTTCATTATGGGAAGTCCATCGGATGAACCCAGTCGACACAAAAGCGAGATCCAACATAAGGTTATCATCAGCAAGCCTTTTTATTTACAGACCACTGAGGTTACTTTAAAGCAATGGAGGGATCTCATGGGTAAAAGGTTACTCGACAGTCGAAAAGGAACGGGTAACATGCCGGCTGTAAAGGTCTCCTGGAATGATTGCATCCGTTTTATAGAAAAATTAAACGCCGATAGCCAATGTCTGTACCGGCTTCCCACCGAGGCAGAATGGGAATATGCATGCAGAGCCGACAGTACCACTGCCTATAGCTGGGGAAATACCATTGATTGTGCCAAGGCCATGTATAGTAACAATAGCAAAAGATCAGGAGAATGCCTTGATTATATAAAATCAAAGGGTTTGGCCGTTAATCAGCCGGCTCCGGTAAAAAGCTACCCCCCCAATGCCTGGGGACTCTATGACATGCACGGCAATGTCTGGGAATGGTGTCAGGACCTATATGGAGCCTACAGCACAGGTCTCGTTACAGACCCTTTAGGGCATAACTCAGGAACTAAGCGAATACGAAGGGGAGGAAGCTGGTTCAAACATGGACATTCATGCCGCTCTGCAAATCGGGCTTATGGTCACCCTGCCACAAGGTTTCAAACTACCGGTTTCAGACTTGTTAGGGAGATTCGGTGAAGAGTTGCATATAACTTAGAGGTAGTCGATGTTGAAATTACTGGGGAGATGGTTCAAGATTTATGAAGATGAAATTGTGCTGTTTCTGTGGACCGCAGCTCTCCTTTTTCTCGTTCGCAGCTCTGGTATTCTTCTCAACAACTATGCAGAGACTGCCTTTCTAAAGCGTTTTGGCGTTGAGTACATGCCCGTTGTTAACATGATCAACGCCATAGCCACCTTTTTTATAATGGTATTAATGGCTGCTCTAATGGGAAAAATCCCGGGCAGCCGTTTATTATCCTACCTATTTGTATTTTGCGGAGGTTCGGTTGCGGGGCTCCGCTTTATGATACCATTAGACATTGACCTCATATATCCTGTACTATTTATGTTGAAATCTCAATATGAGGTATTACTCGCACTTCTCTTTTGGAACCTGGCCAATGATCTTTTTAACACGAGGCAATCAAAACGCCTATTTCCACTTATAACGGCAGGCGGGGTCCTTGGACAGATCATAGGGAGTTTTGGGACGCCTGTTCTGGCTAGGACAATAGCCTTTGATAACCTCCTCCTGGCCTATCTGGGCACGACTCTGCTGGGTGCTATTGTTGTCAAACGCATGAGTTTTCATTTTCCCGCACCCTTGCTCTCCGGCAAAAAGGCCAAGAAGACCAAATCGCGCGCCCCAATGATTGAGGAATTTAAAAAGATTGTACCCCTTGTGAAAGAGTCCGTCCTGGTGAAAATCCTGATTGTGTTAGCATTTATGCCCAATGTGGTCATCCCCATAATGAACTACCAGTTTAATTATGCTGTTAACGAGCAGTTCGCCACAGAAACCGCAATGATCCAATTCTTTAGTTATTTTCGAGGGTTTTTGAACACCATCAGCCTTGTTATTCTCCTGTTTGTGGGCAGGATTTACGGCCGCTGGGGACTGCCGGTCGCACTCATGTTCCATCCCTTTAATTACATTCTTGCATTTCTCGCATTCCTATTCCGTTTTGATGTCTTTTCCGCCATGTATGCGAGAATGTCCACCAATATCCTGCGAACTACAATTAGTATTCCTGCCAATGCTGTGCTGATGGGCCTGTTTCCTGAATCTTACCGTGCCATGGTAAGGCCGTTTCTAAGGGGAACAGTCGTACGAGTCGGCCTGTTTTTAGGTTCCGGCTTAATCTTGATTTCTGAATTACTCTTTCATCCCAGATATCTCTCCCTTGTAGCCTTTCCATTTGTAGCAGCGTGGGTTACCGCACCCTTTATTCTAAAAAGGCGTTATTCAAAGATCCTGCTCGATCTGATATCCAAGAATTTATTGGATTTGAAGTCTATGGAAAAAGAGGATATGGGCCAACTCTTCAAAGACAAGAAGATCCAAACTCAGTTAGTGCAGGCCCTTTTATCATCCCATGGAGATGATTGCCTGTGGTATGCCCGTTTATTGAAATCACTTACGGTAAAAGACCTTGATACCTATATCCTCATATGCTTAAAGAACCAGGACGATAAGACCCAAATCGGCCTTTTGGAACTGCTCTCTTCCCAGGCCGGGGAAGAGGCCATTCAAGCCTTAAACGGCATGGCTGATTCTGAAAAACCTGATCTCATGGTAGCTATCATTCAGACCGCCAATCGGCTTTCCCCTGAAATTTCCTCAAGTTTCAACACTAAAGCCTACATAACCAGCAAATACCCTGAAATAAAGGCTCATGCTTTGGTTGCCCTTTACAGAAAGGAGACTTCAAAATACGAAGAAATCATTTTTACCTGGTTGGATTCAGACGATGTAAATGAAAGAAAGGCGGGCATAATCGTTGCAGGGGAGTCACAAAATGCCTTGTATATTCCAAAATTAAAGGAGATGCTTGATGCAAAAAAGAGCAGTTCCCTTATCCCTTTTATTCTTAAAAGCCTTGACAGGATAGGAGTTAAAAGATCAACTGCATTAGTCCTCCCATATCTCTCCAATACATCGGATTTAATCCGCCTGGCTGCCCTTGAGGTGTTTGATATTGATAATGATGATTCTTTAAGGAAAGTCATAAGCCTTATGGATGATTCATCAGAACAAATCCAGAAACTGGCAAGAGAAAAGATTAATATTTCTTCCTACCATAATTCCCTTGTACTGATCGAATCGCTTTCTATCCCTCGACGAAATGTGCGGGAAGGCATATTCGACCTGTTGACATCCCAAAGTATAAAGGATTTGGATGTCTTTCGTTATGCCCGGTCCCAGCTTGAAAAAGCTTACACCTGCCTGGCGGAGGGCAATGCACTACATCTTTTTCCTAAGAGCCGTCTAAATGATCTGCTGTCGGACCATCTGGAACAAAAAAAGATGAAAATTCTTGAAAATATGTTAAGAATTCTGGCCACACAGGATCGCTCGGGACAAATGAGAATCATTTGGAAAGGCATAATTTCGGCAGATTCCCGCCAGCGATCAAACAGCCTAGAGGCCTTGGATGATTTGATGGATTCTTCCTTGGTAAAAATCCTAATCCCTTTGCTTGAAGATCTTCCTGCTTCCGACTGCTTGGCAATAGGTAGAAAAAATTTTCAGCTACCCGATTTTGCATTAAATTCAGGCACACTTTGCTCTTATTTGCTCGCAAAAGAGGACTGGGTAACAGTTATTCTCGCCTTGCATCTGATGGCCGGGGAGGACTTCAACAGGCTTGATAAAGGAATTATTGAACAGCTTGCAACATCAGAAAATGATTATGTTCGATGTACCGCTAAGTCGATTATCGACACACAACAAGTCATTATCTCTGAAAAGGGGGATTGTATGGGAACAGAAATCTCAATTCCGGATAAAATATTACATTTAAGAGGGATAAACCTATTTCAAGGTCTTTCTGTGAGCGAATTGGCGGCTGTTGCATCTGTGACGGAAGATGTCGTTTACCCTCAGGGAGAGGCAGTTATCAAAGAGGGTGATCCCGGAGAAAGCATGTATTTAATCATCAAAGGAGAGGTGGCAGTAATTGAAAGTCAGGGGATAGACAGCGAAATAGAACTCGACCGTATCGGCCCTGGGGACTATTTTGGAGAGATGGCACTTCTTGAAGATGCGCCGCGATCAGCTACAATTCGTACAGAGCAGGAGTCTCGCCTCCTCGTTCTTCACAAGCTGGAATTTGCCGAAATTGTGAGAGAATACCCCCAGATTGCGCTGCAAATATGCAAGGAATTGAGTGGGCGGATGCGCAAACTACATAAGAAAATGAAGCACTTTGACAAATGTTATTAAAGATAATAAATAATGATGGCGTCGTAGAAAGTCCCATCTACTGCGTTGCAGCGGTTTTTCAGAAACTCGGCATACTACATGTATTGCCTCG
>DAOWEJ010000033.1 GCA_030638575.1 Deltaproteobacteria bacterium
AAAATCCAGGATCGTTTATAAAGAACTTCCCGAAGATGACCCCATTCAACGGAAACCAGATATTTCGATAGCTAAAAAGCACCTAAAATGGCAACCGAAAGCAGGTTTGGAACTTGGCCTCAAAAGGACGATTGAATATTTTAAGAATATTTTTTAATGCAATGAAGGGAGTTTCAATACTAACGCCTCCCCATGGATATTTGTATTGTCTTCCTTTTGGTAATTTTCACGGCCGTTATGCCTTTTTTTCTGCCCTCGCTTTCATTAAGCTAAGCTATATTGCTATTTTGATAAAGACGGACCATATTGATTGAAAATGCTAATCATTCCTAAATGAAATTTAAAATATTTTATAAAAAATTTTTAGTTATTTTTTTTGTTGATATGTTGCTGCTTGCAGCAGCGATGATCGGAGCTCATCTGATCCGGTTCGAATTCAGCATTCCTATCCATTTTGCTCAATCGCTTAAAAGTTTGCTGCCCTGGGTACTGCTTGTAAAACTATGCTGTTTTTATATGTTAAATCTTTATAGGGGAATGTGGCGCTATACAAGTATTGTCGATTTGCTGAATATCATCAAAGCTTCCACTGTCAGCACGCTTTTGATCATCTCCTTTATTTTGTTCAAATCCAGTTTCATAGGGTACTCGAGGTCGGTATTTCTAATTGACTGGTTCTTAACGATTTTATTTATTGCCGGATTTCGGCTGTGCGTAAGGTTGTTTTTCGAGCGCTTTAGCAAGGAACGGCCATCTCCTTCGGATTTTCTCTCAATATTCAGGATTCTCTCAAAAAGAAAGAAGGATAGAAAGAACCTGATTATTATCGGGGCAGGGAATTGCGGCGAAAATATTTTCAGGGAGATACACAACAACACAACGCTAAGATACAACATTGTAGGGTTTTTAGATGACAGTAAAAATAAAATCGGTAGAACCATCCATGGGGTACCTGTGCTCGGCCGTATCGATGATATAACAGTATTAATAAAAAAAGGAAAGGCGGACGAAGCCCTCATTGCTATTCCTTCAGCACGGGGACAGCAGATGCGCAGGATCGTTGAACTTTGCAAATCCAGTGACATTCCATTTAAAACCATCCCGGGCTATGGCGAACTCATTGATGGGAAGGTAACAACCAATGCCATCCGTGAGGTGGCTTACCGGGATCTTTTAGGCCGGGATATGATCAAGCTGGATGAAAAGCAAATTGGCGCCTATCTTCAGGGGCAAAATGTTCTGGTAACCGGTGCCGGCGGTTCCATAGGTTCTGAACTTTGCAGGCAGATTTGCCGGTTTAAGCCTATGTCTATTTTGCTATTTGAAAGAGCGGAAAGTCCGCTATACGAAATTGAACTTGAACTTAAGAAAAATTTTCTTGATTTAAATGTTGTGCCCATTCTTGCAGACATTCAGGATAAATTACAGATTAAAAAAGTTTTTAAAAAATACAAGCCACAAACAGTTTTCCATGCAGCTGCATATAAACATGTTCCAATGCTGGAACTACAGCCCTGGAAAGCTTTGGAAAATAATATTCTGGGAACTGCAAATTTAATTGAAATTTCATCAAAATTTAACATTGAGCGTTTCGTTTTCGTTTCTACAGACAAGGCCGTACGTCCCACTAATATAATGGGTGCCTCCAAACGTGTAGCGGAGATGCTCGTAAATTGTCATAATAAAAACGGTCTTTCAAAAGCGCGCTTTATTATTGTCCGCTTCGGTAATGTGGTGGGAAGTGTGGGGAGTGTGGTGCCGCTTTTCAAGAAACAGATAGAAAGAGGAGGACCTGTTACAGTTACTCATCCTGATGTAACACGCTATTTCATGACGATTCCGGAAGCAAGTCAACTTATTCTCCAGGCAGGTGCCATGGGGAAAGGTGGTGAAATATATCTATTGGATATGGGTACAACGATAAAAATATCCGATATGGCACGGGATCTTATCAGACTTTCAGGATTTGAACCGGATATCGATATTAAAATCGAATATATCGGTTTACGACCCGGGGAAAAGCTTTATGAAGAGCTCATTACCGAAGGTGAGAATATTGTTCCCACAAGTCATGAAAAAATAATGGTATTAAAAGGGATGGAGTGTAACCTACAGATATTAAACGGTCAAATCGACGAATTGGCTATATTGGCTGCAAATCAGGAAGAAAAAAAAATAAAAGCAAAACTTAAAGAAATCATACCCGAGTATTCACCTGCACATTAAAAAAATATGAAAAATCCAAATAATAATAAAACAAAGATTTTGATTGAAAAAGGTGTCAGGATTCCCAATCCTGAAAGTGTAGAGATAGGAGATGAAGTTGATACGGAAAAGATTTCAGGCAATGGAGTTACGATTTATACAGGATGCAAGATATTCGGCAGTTCCACGCTTATTTTGCAAGGTTCAGATATTGGATACGAAGGACCTGTAACTATTGAGAACTGTCATATTGGACCTAAAGTAAAGCTTAAAGGCGGCTTATTTAAGCAATCGGTTTTTTTGAATAATGTTAGTATGGGTCTTGGCTCTCATATAAGGGAGGGAACAATACTCGAGGAAGAGGCGAGTGTCGCCCATACGGTCGCTTTAAAACAGGCAATCCTCTTTCCCTTTGTAACCCTTGGAAGCCTTATCAATTTCTGCGACTGTTTCATGTCCGGTGGAACGGATCGAAAAAACCATAGTGAAGTAGGCAGCTCTTACATACATTTTAATTATACACCCAATCAGGATAAGGCGACTGCATCACTTCTCGGCGATGTGCCCAATGGGGTAATGTTGAATCAGAACCCTATTTTTCTGGGAGGGCAGGGGGGGCTTATAGGGCCTTGTCGCTTGGCTTTTGGCACAACAATAGCTGCCGGAACGATAAACAGAAAAGATGAACTAAATTCGGGACGTCTGATTTTCGGTGGACCAGGGAAGGGGGGTAGTATCCCATTTACCCCTGGAGTGTATCGCAGTGAAAAAAGGGTTGTAATAAACAACATTATTTACATCGCAAACCTTATGGCTTTGATGCAGTGGTATAATCATGTACGTTCCATATTTATTTCACAGGATTTTCCTCAGCCGTTGTTAGATGGACTTAAGGAAAAGCTTAATATGGCCATAGAAGAGCGGATAAAAAGACTTGGCGAATTATGTTTGAAGATACCTGATCCGGGCATTGCAAAAGAAACATCAGAGAGACTAATGCGTCAAAAAAATGAGCTACGAGAAATATGGCCTGAAATGGAAGATGCGTTTAAAACAAATATAAATAGAGAAGGCGATCTGAGCATCAGGGATCTATTTCTGGAAAGAATAAATCGTGGAATCAAAAAATCCGGCAGGGATTACATTCCAGTAATAAAAGGTCTTTCAGTTGAAAATGTAAGACAGGGAACAAAATGGCTCCAGGGTATTGTTGATGGCATTACTGCGCAAGTTGTTGAAATTATACCATCTTATGGTGAAGTCGCTAACCACTGAGAATAAAATAGTTTTTAAGCCACATTCAGATAATCCGGTTAAAAGACGTGTCGAACTCACGAATAACAGGACTCGCCTTAAAAACAGATCACCCGAATACTCTTTTGTGCATGTTTTTAGCAGGTCTCTACTATTAATGAACCGCCGTGTTTTCTGCAAACTCTGTGGTTATTCATGCGAGACAGACATATGGGAAAATTATTTGGAACAGACGGCATAAGGGGCGTAGCAAATGAATATCCGATAACCTGCGAAATGGCCATGGATATCGGAAGAGCGGTTGCTCACCTTTTCCGCGCTGGGACAGGCAGATCAAAGATTGTAATTGGAAAAGATACCCGAATATCCGGAGACATGATTGAATATGCTTTAGTTTCAGGTATTTGTTCCATGGGGATTGATGCAGTACTTGCCGACGTTCTGCCTACTCCCGGCATAGCTTACATGACTTCATCAATAGGTGCAAATGCCGGAATTGTAATTTCTGCCTCACATAATCCGTATTACGATAATGGTATAAAGATCTTCAATCAAGACGGATTTAAGCTTTCAGATGAAAAAGAAGAAGAAATTGAGCGCATTGTATTAAACGGAAAAACCGTTTCAATGTGCAAAACTGTCCGAGATACCGGCAGAGCTTATAATGTTGAAGATGCAGGTAAAAAGTATATAAATTTCCTGAAGTCCGCATTTTCTGAAGATTTTAACCTGAATGGAATAAAAATTGTCATAGATTGTGCGAACGGTGCAACATTTACGGTCGCTCCCGAATTGTTTAAAGATCTCGGTGCTGATATTGAATCGATTTACACAGAACCTGACGGGAAAAATATAAATGAAAATTGCGGATCTCAACATACTGAAGCCCTTATAGAAAAAGTTCTGGAAAAAAAAGCTGACATAGGCCTTGCCTTTGACGGGGATGGAGACAGGCTTATTTCTGTTGATGAAAAAGGGGATGTGTTAACCGGTGATCAGATACTTGCAATATGTGCAAAGGTATTGAAACAAAAAGAAAAACTTAATAATAACCTGGTTATCAGCACTATTATGAGTAATATGGGCCTCAAGGTGGCCTTAAAAGATTTGGGCATTGAACATATTATGACTAACGTGGGTGATCGTTATGTCATGGAGCAGATGATTTCATCCGGATCTGTTTTGGGCGGCGAAGATTCGGGGCATACTATATTTTTAGATCACCATACAACCGGAGATGGTATTCTTTCAGCTTTAAAATTGATTGAATCTATGAAATTTGAATCAAAACCTTTATCCGAGCTGAAAAAAATTATGTCGGTTTTCCCGCAGGCACTCATAAATGTAACGGTTAAAAGCAAGCAGAAAATAAGCAGCATGCCGGCCGTTCAGGAAGCTATAAGGTCGGTTGAAAAAGACCTGGGAGAAAAGGGGAGGGTGCTGGTTCGTTATTCAGGTACCCAGCCGATTTGCAGAGTAATGGTGGAAGGTCCTACAGAAAAGGAAACGTCGGGATACTGTAGTCATATAGCTGATATAATACAATATAGCTTGGCTTCTAAAAAATGAATATCGAACAAGGAACCGCAGAATTACGAAGGGATCACTTCGACATTCGATATTCCTTGTTCGATATTCTGCGGTTCAGATTAGTCCCTGCTGACACCCATAATATGTAACAGAAAAATAAACATATTAATAAAATCAAGATATAATGTAAGGGCGCCCAGAATGGCGCCTTTTCTTATGACGCCTGCACCCAGGCCATCTGGCTGCGTCATTGCCATGTTTTTCAATTTTTGAGTGTCATACGCGGTCAAACCAATAAAAATGAACACCCCGAGATAACTGATAATCATCTGAAGACCGTGACTTCCGATAAAAATGTTTACAACAGTGGCGATAATGATTCCGATCAATCCCATAAACATAAACTGGCCAAGACCTGTTAAGTCGCGTTTTGTGACCATGCCGAAAACACTGCAGACAGCAAATGTGGCCGCGCAAACAAAAAAGGTGGACGCAATGGATTGCAATGTATAATGGTATAATATCACGGAAAGCGTGATACCATTTAATGCCGAGTATAGCAAAAAAAGTCCGGTTGCAGTTGATGCTTGCATCTTCTGGATTTTTCTGGCAATTGAAAATACTAAAACCAGTTCGATGATTAATAGGCCTAAAACCAGCATAAAGTTCTTTCTTAAATAGAACATCAATTGTTGATTGCTTATGATATAATAAGAAATGATGCCTGTAATTCCAAGGCCGATTGCCATCCAGTTGTAGACACTCCTAATAAATGAATTGACTTGAACCTGAGCTTGTGCCTGAGTGATGGGTACTGGTTGCATTATTAACCTCCTATAGTGAAATATTTTTAATTTTATACATAGAAACAAATAGACATTAATATAACACAGATTCGTGTATTTTCAAGTAAAAAGCTGGCAAGCGATAAGCCGGGGAGACCTTTGAAAAATGGTAATTTTTGTTCGAGTTCAAGGAATGCGAAAATTTCAACCACAAGAATATATTGAATAATTCGAGGATAGCGCTAAAGCTTCACTAAAGTGCCGAAATTTAAGCCTGACGCAGAAATCGTGCAGATAAGCGCAGACTTCGAAAAGTGCCGTTTTGCAAAGGTCTCGAGGGGAGGCAATGAAACCTGAGCAATTATATCAGGAACTTAAGGACCTTGCAGAAAAACTTAGTATTACTGTATCCGAACAAAATCTTAAGAAAACCGGTCTAAATGTAAAAAGCGGGCTCTGTAAGGTAAAAGGAAAACAGATTTTTATAATGGATAAACATAAATCGATTCATAAAAAGAATAAGATACTCGTATCATTATTGAAAGAATTGCCACATGAAAATATATATATTGTACCGGTGATAAGAGAGTTGATTTCTGAACCGGAAAGAGATGATGGAAAAAGGCTTTAGTAAGAATTATGGTTCATCTAATTTCTCAGAAAAGTATGCTTAAACTGGATAACCCGAAAAAAGACCCATTTCGTGGTTCTCATATTATGTAAACTTATCGAATTCAATTTTAAGAATTCGATAAGTTTACATAATATATCTTATCAGACGTTATATAAGGTAGCAATAAATGTCATTAGACAACCGGCACATCCATACTGTTTCAGAGCTTAATGCTAATATTAAATCTTTACTTGAAGAAAAGTTTCCATTTATCTGGATTTCCGGTGAAATATCAAATTTCCGAATTCCTGGATCAGGACATTTTTACTTTACGCTAAAAGATAAGAATTCCCAAATAAATTGTGTAATGTTTCGGGGTCAGAATAGAAATTTGAAATTTGATCTTAATGACGGCCTGAATATTACCGGTTTAGGAAGGATCAGCTTATATGAACCGAGGGGTAGTTATCAGATATTGTTTGAATATTTAGAACCAAAAGGCATAGGGTCATTACAATTGGCTTTTGAGCAGCTCAAAGAGCGCCTTGCTTCAGAAGGTCTTTTTGATGAAAAATATAAACAGCCCCTTCCCTTCCTGCCGAAAAAAGTCAGTCTGATAACATCCCCGACCGGAGCAGTTGCACATGATATTATAAAAATAATAAACAGACGCTTTTCCAATATGCATATTGAAATAGTGCCTGTAAGAGTTCAAGGAGAGAATGCAGACAGGGAAATCGTTTCAGGACTTAAACTTGTAAATATCCGCAATGATGCTGATGTGATTATTGTAGCCAGGGGCGGAGGATCTTTAGAGGATCTTCAGGTATTTAATTCGGAAAATGTTGCAAGGGCTATTTTTTCATCAAAGATTCCTGTTATTTCAGCAGTGGGACACCAAACAGACTTTACAATTTCTGATTTTGTTGCAGATCTTCGCGTACCAACGCCGTCTGCTGCAGCCGAGCTGGTTGTACCTCTTAAATATGAGCTTAAGCGAAAATGTATTGAAATCGCATCAAATCTGAAAACAAAATGTCGACAGAATATTGAAAAAAAGCGTTATATATTAGATGAGATATCAAAACGCCTTGCCGATCCAAGAAGAAAATTGTATGATTTGAGACTTAAAACAGATGACCTTACTGCCCGCATGATAAAAATATTTTTAAGCAATATTTACTATAAAAGTGAGCAATTCAAATGGTGGACAGACAGACTTTATTCAAATAATCCTTTAAGTTATATAGATTATATTAATAATAAACTTGAAATTAATAAAGATAATCTTTTAAGAATATTTAGTATATATCTAAATAGGCAGCAATTAAATCTTAAAGAATACAAAGGCAGACTCTTTGCACTGAGCCCAACTTCGATTCTCAAGCGCGGATACAGTATCACACGAACAATTCCAGATGCTGATGTTGTAAAAGACGCACATAAAGTATCACTCGGGCAGAATCTTGAAGTGATACTTGCAAAGGGATCATTAATCGTTAATGCTCGTAAAATAACTAACAGCTCATAGCAGAAGAAAATAGCGAGAGGAAACTATCAATGGCAAAAATAACCTTTGAACAATCGATGAAAAAGCTTGAACAAATTGTCCAGGAACTTGAATCCACAGATCTTCCCCTTGAAAAAGCAATGAAAAAATTTGAAGAAGGTATTCAGCTTTCCAAACTCTGTTCAGAAAAACTTGATGAAACAGAAAAACGTATCACTCTTTTATTGCAGGATAACAAAGGGAATGTATCTGAAAAACCTTTTATTTCTGAAGATGAATAACATTGATTTTTATTATTCTGGCTTTCTAACCACTAAACAGCTCGATTAATTTACATTTATATGAACTTTCAAGAAACAGATTTTAATTTAACAACATATCTTAACGAGAAGCATAATCGCATAAACAACGCGCTTGATAAGATCCTCCAGGATTGTAAAAATTCAAGCCAAATAGTAAAGGCTATGCGATATTCTCTAATGGCCGGTGGGAAACGTATTAGACCGGTGGTGTGCATGGCTGCCGCCGAAGCTGTCGGAAGTGATTGTGAAGTTGCCCTTCCTGCAGCATGCGCCCTTGAGATGATTCACGCCTATTCATTAATCCATGATGATCTGCCGGCGATGGATGATGATGACTTACGAAGGGGAAAACCGACCTGCCATGTTGCATTTGATGAGGCAACGGCAATTCTTGCCGGTGATGCACTTTTAACTCTCGCATTCCATGTCCTTTCAACAGCCACACATACCAAGGAAAGCCAAGTTTCATCAATATGGCTTAATATTATTCAAATCATCGCCCTTGCCGCAGGATGTAAAGGTATGATCGAAGGGCAGATGAGAGATATATCTTCTGAGGGAACTTTGCTTTCTTTGAATGATCTTGAAAATATGCATGCCTTGAAAACAGGAGCCCTTATTGAAGCATCGATTCTTAGCGGTGCAATTTTGGGAAACGGAAATCCTGAACAGATTGAACATCTTGGAATCTATGGAAAAAACTTAGGGCTTGCATTCCAGGTTACGGATGATATCCTCAATGTTGAAGGAGACCCTGCAATAATGGGCAAAGCTGCGGGTACGGATAAAAACCGTAAAAAAAGTACCTACCCTTCTCTGCTGGGATTAAATAAATCCAAAGATTTTGCAAAAAACATTATTAATAATGCCTTGCAAGCAATTGAATCTTTTGATAACAAGGCAGATCCCCTTAGGGCTATTGCAACTTATGTTTTAAAAAGAAAAAAGTGACTGGTTAATCGATTCTTGATACTCGTTGCTGTTTGATGGTTGCTAAATAACCAATGACAAAGAACAAGGAGCAAGCATTGAGTCTTCTTGAAAAAATAGATTCCCCCAAAGATTTAAAAAAGCTTTCACGATCAGATCTTCCTGTTTTAGCAAAAGAGATACGTCAAATCATCGTGGATGTTGTATCTAAAAACGGCGGTCATCTTGCTTCAAGTCTCGGGGCTGTGGAACTGGCAATTGCTGTTCATTACGTCTTTAATACGCCTGTTGATAAAATTATCTGGGATGTAGGTCACCAGGCTTATGCACATAAAATACTTACAGGGCGCAAAAACAGTTTTCACACACTGCGAAAACACACTGGAATTTCAGGTTTTACCCGTATGAGCGAGAGCAGCTATGACGCCTTTTCAACCGGCCACAGCGGAACTTCGATTTCAGCAGGTCTTGGCATGGCCTGTGCCAAGCATCTGAGAAATGAAACCTCCAAGGTTATAGCTGTAATCGGGGATGGGTCCTTGACTTCCGGTTTAGCCTTTGAAGGTCTTAATCAGGCAGGAGATACACATAAGGACAAGGACATTATCGTCATTTTAAATGATAATGACATGTCCATTTCACGTAATGTAGGAGCCCTATCATCTTTTTTAAGCCGAAAATTATCTGCAAAAAAAATGCAGGAATTAAGAAAGGATTTTGGCTCTTTTTTAAGATCTCTTCCTAAAATAGGAGATGATATTTATCAAATTGCAAAACGAACAGAAGACTCTTTTAAAACATTCGTTACTCCCGGCATGCTATTTGAAGCATACAACTTTGAATATTTTGGGCCGATAGACGGGCATAACCTTAATTATCTTATCGATATTTTAAATAATATTAATTATCTTAGCGAGCCGGTTCTCCTTCATGTTACAACAAAAAAGGGGAAGGGGTATCTCCCTGCAGAAAAAAATCCTGTATTTTTTCACGGTTGCGGCAGCTTTGATGTAAAAACAGGCAAATGCAAAAATAAGACGAACTCTATGCCCACATATACCGATGTTTTTGCTGAAACCATTGTTGAACTTGCCAAAAAGGATAAAAAAATTGTAGCTGTTACTGCGGCCATGCCTGAGGGGACGGGGCTTGTAAAATTCGCCGAAGCTTATCCTGATCGCTTTTTTGATGTCGGTATTGCCGAACAGCATGGAGTCACCTTTGCCGCGGGACTTGCCGTAGAAGGTTTCAAACCTGTTGTAGCAATATATTCTACATTTTTACAGCGTGCTTATGACCAGATACTTCACGATGTTTGCATAGAAGCTCTTCCTATTGTTTTCGCCCTGGACAGAGGCGGTATCGTTGGTGAGGACGGCGTAACACATCACGGACTTTTCGACCTGTCATATCTCAGAAGTCTTCCCAATATGGTAGTCATGGCACCAAAGGATGAAAATGAGATGCGACAGATGCTAATCACAGCCCTTTCCCATAAAGGCCCTATTGCAATTAGATATCCACGTGGGATTGTGACCGGCTTAAAATTTAAAGGAAATACAGATTCGATTCCCATAGGCAAAGGAGAAATATTAGTTCAAGGGGACGATCTTGTTATTCTTTCAATAGGCCAGTCTGTTTCCGAAGCACTATCTGCGCATTTAGAGCTTAAGAAACAGGGAATTTTTGCAACCATTGTAAATTGTCGTTTTGTTAAGCCGCTTGATGAAGATTTAATTTGCTCCCTTGCTAAAAAAATACCCAGAATAATTACAGCGGAAGAAAATGTTCTCCAGGGAGGATTTGGGAGTGCTGTTCTCGAGTGCTTAAATGATAATAATATTACCGGGATTGCTCTCAAGCGTATGGGTATTCCCGATACATTTGTTGAACACGGACCTCAAAAACTTCTCAGGTCAAAATATGGTATTGACTCACAAGCTATTGTAAATACAGCAAAAAAGATGATTGATGACGGAAAAAAAACAAAGACTTGACCTGGCCGTTGTAAAGTCTGGGATTGTGCAAAGTCGACACCGTGCAAAAGCCCTGATTCTTTCGGGAAAAATCTTAATAAATAACAACCCTGTGGATAAACCCGGTGCTCTGATTTCAAAAAATGACAAAATTCTACTTAAAGGTAATGATATCCCCTATGTGAGTAGAGGCGGACTTAAGCTTGAGGCAGCCCTAAAAGCCTTTGAAACAGATGTACATGGTCTTGCCTGCCTTGACGTGGGTGTTTCAACTGGCGGATTTACAGATTGCTTGCTACAAAACGGTGCAAAGATTGTTTTTGCAGTCGATGTCGGGTATGGACAACTTGCATGGAAGCTCAGGCAGGATTCACGCGTTGTTGTTATCGAACGCACAAACATTCGTTACATGCCATGCGAAACCCTGCCCTGCCCTATTGACCTTGTAACCATAGACGTTTCTTTTATTTCACTTAAAATCGTTATACCTTCTGTTCTCAAGTTTATGAAAGAAAACGCATCTGTTCTTGCGTTGATTAAGCCCCAGTTTGAAGTAGGCAAGTCGAAAGTTGGAAAGGGAGGCGTTGTAAGAGACCCTGATCTCCATAAAGAAGTGATAACTGATCTATCTGATTTTTTTATTAATACCGGCTTTTCATGCGAATCGGTCATTCCTTCTCCGATACTCGGCCCAAAAGGTAACAGGGAATTTTTCATCCATTTAAAATATTGATGAATTCCTAAAAAGTCGAATTCATCAGGTTTTAGGTGTTAAGTTTTAGTCCCGCCTGAGGCGGGATTAGGTTAATGTCATTGTCTGCTTTATCAAATACTTAAAACTTAAAACCTAAAACTTAAAACGTTTCGTAAAAAGTGGTTTTTTTACTTTTTATGAGACCAACAATAATTGATGGTTGATTTTTTTTAATTTAACAGATAAAAAGCATTTTTTGATTCGTGCAAATCGTGGTTGGAAGCCACTTCAACTAAACATTTATGAGAGGAGCTTAAATGACTGATAAAGTTGATGAAATAAGAAACGTTGCACTTGTTGCTCATCAGGGAGCAGGAAAAACTACCCTTGCCGAGATTATGCTTTTTAAAGCAGGAATTAGCAAAAGGATAGGACGTGTTGAAGATGGCAACACATTAATGGATTTTGAGCCGGAAGAAATAAAACGCAATTCAAGTATCAGCAGTTCGTTCCATCAATACAACTGGGATAAACATACCGTAACTCTTATTGATACACCAGGAGATCAAAATTTCTTTACAGATACAAGGATATGCATGCAGGCTGCCGATGGTGCAGTAGTTGTAATTGATTCAGTGGATGGTGTAAAAGTTCAAACCGAGCAGGCGTGGGAATTTGTCAAAGATTACAATATGCCATGTCTTATTTTTATAAATAAACTCGACAGGGAAAGAGCCGATTTTTCACGCGCGTTTAAAGATGCGAATGAATGTTTCAAACCAAAACCTATTATTACACAACTTCCCATAGGAACAGAAGAAGATTTTAAGGGTGTTGTCGATCTTGTCAGCATGAAAGCTTTTACATATGATACAGACGGTAAGGCTACAAAAGGCGACATACCTTCGGATATGCAGGATCTTGTTGCAACAGAGAGGGAGACATTTATTGAAAATGTTGCGGAAGCGGATGATGAGCTGATTGAACGGTACCTTGAAGGAGAAACCCTGTCCGATGATGATTTAATGGCTGCTTTAAAAAAAGGTACGTTATCCAGTGAATTTGTTCCGGTTCTTTGCGGATCTGCTACCAAAAATATAGGCATTGATTTGCTGATGAACTTTATAACAAACTGTATGCCCTCCCCCATTGACCGGGGTTTAAAAATTGGTATTGATCCCGACAAAGAAAACGAAATTGAACGAAATCCCGATCCTGATGCGCCTTTTTCAGCTTTTGTATTTAAAACCGTGGCCGACCCATATGCCGGCCGCCTTTCAATATTCAAAGTGGTTTCAGGAAAACTCGGATCTGATGGAAACTTTTATAATGTAAACAAGGAAACAAAAGAACGGTTCAACCAGTTGTTAACAATTGCCGGCAAGGAACAAAAAGCTGCGTCAGGAGCCATGCCGGGAGCCATTGTTGCAGTGGCGAAACTAAAAGAGACCACAACAGGAGATACACTATGTGATGAGGCAAACAAGATAAAATATGACTGCGCCAAGCCGCTTCCCAACCTTATTTCTTTTGCCCTTGAATCAAAGGCAAAGGGAGATGAAGACAAGATATTCATTTCATTAAGTAAACTTCTAGAGGAAGATACTGCTTTAGCACTTGAACGTAATTCCGAAACAAAAGAGATTCTCATTTCCGGAGCAGGACAGATTCATATTGAAACAATAATAGAAAAGTTAAAAAGAAAATTTAATGTTGAAGCCATCCTTAATACTCCAAAAGTCCCATATAAAGAGACCATTAAAAAGAAAGTAAGAGTTCAGGGAAAACATAAAAAGCAATCCGGTGGTCATGGGCAATATGGTGACTGCTGGATTCAGATGGAACCTCTGCCCCGTGGTAAAGGCTTTGAGTTCGTTGATGCCATTGTGGGTGGTGCAATACCAAAAACCTATATACCGGCTGTTGAAAAAGGAATCGTTGAATCATCCCCAAAAGGGATTCTTGCAGGATTTCCTTGCATCGATTTCAAGGTTACGCTGGATGACGGTTCATTTCATGCTGTTGATTCTTCTGAAATGGCGTTTAAAGTTGCAGGTTCTCTTGCTTTTAGAAAAGCTGTCCAAGAGGCCAAACCCGTTCTGCTTGAACCTATAATGAAGGTTACAATTACAACACCTGATGAATTCATGGGCGATATTATGGGTGATCTTAACGGAAGGCGAGGCAGGGTTCTTGGAATGGACAGCGCCGGAAAAAATCAGGTAATAAATGCAAATGTTCCTATGGCCGAATTTTTAACATATGCGCCGGATCTTAGATCCATGACAGGCGGTAGAGGTATGTATTCCATGGAATTTTCACATTATGACGAAGTCCCTGCTCAGATATCAGAAAAGATCATAGAGGAAATTAATAAGAGTAAGGAATGACCGGGTTACGTGTTGCGGGTTACGAATTATATACTCTTTAGCTTAAACCCGCAACTCGTGACAAGGATTTATCTTCTTTTCTATTCCACCGAGACCTTTGAAAAATGGTAATTTTTGTTCGAGTTCAAGAAAGGCGAAAATTTCAACCACAGGAATATGTTAAATATTTCGAGGATAGCGCTAAAGCTTCACTGCGTGCCGAAATTTGATCCTGACGCAGAAATCGGGCAGATAAGCGCAGACTTCGAAAAGTGCCGTTTTGCAAAGGTCTCCACTACCACCACACACTCATGCACCTCTTACATGGTGCATACCCCGCCCAAAATGCATCCCACATGTTTGAAAAATAGATTTTATATCTTATTTCTTTTCCAAAACGGCATGTTTTAAGATGAAACCGTTTTGATTTTTTATTTCCTATATACTCCTTCCCTTTTTCTTTCCAATTGTGCCAGATTCCTTTTTTTTCCGACATTGCTTTCCGCTGGGCTTTAAGCAGTACTGAATTATATCTGATATTTGGCTTTCGAGTCAAAAAGAAGCCGTATCCCTGTTCCAGTATTTTTTCATTTATAAAGCCGCCGTCCGGCAGATGTCAATGGACAATAAAACTGACCCGGTAGCGGACAATAAAACTGACCCACCCCCCGGCACTTAGTTTAAGTTGATT
>DAOWEJ010000064.1 GCA_030638575.1 Deltaproteobacteria bacterium
AGCAGAAGAGATGGAAGAAAGAAAACCATGGATTACATTAGAAAACAAACCCCTGGCCCAGACCGATCACCCTTACTATATTGTCAATAAATGATTATCATTATGAAACTTAGCCTATACTTTAAGTAATCACCGAGTCGCGACAGGGCGGGCCTTGAACCCTTGCTTGCCGTGCGTAGCCGAAGGCGAAGCCTGGACCCCTGGAATCCTTGAACCCTCTTCTCCAACTAAATTGGAGAAGAGCCATAATCTTTAACCAACTATTCATAGAAAGCATATAGAAATGTCATCTATTAATCTTTACAAAAAGGAGAATGAAGCATCGAGCTACATTGATGCTACAATCACAGATAAGGGCGATCTTCAAATCATTCGCAATTCTTTTGGACCTGGCGATTTTGAGACGGAGGTTACAGCAGCCGTATCAAAAACAGACAAGGATCAACTGCTCCTTGCACTTTTACAAAAGATTTACACCGGAAATAAAAATGCGTTGGAAGATTTCGTAACATTTGCCAGATCAAAAAAAATCATTGTGCAAACATTCCGTTGGCCCTAATAACTCATTTAATGAGATAATATCAAATGATAAAAAAAGTATTAAATGATATTATTAATATTTTTGGAAACTATCCTATTTATATTCTAATGGGTATGGGTCTGATCTACTCTATTCTAGAATTATTAGAAAGTAGATCCTTTATGAAGGTCTTTTATTCGAATCCCTTATATCATTTTACCAAGGACATCTTCTTCACTTTCATATTTCTCTCAGTAATCGGTGCATTTGTATATCGGTCGATTTTTGTCGAAATAGATAAATTTAAAAGAGCCGCAAAGACTCTTAACCTAAGTTGCCACCTGAAAAGTCACCCGAAAGCGGATGAACTGTTATATTCGCCTGTCCTTAAAAGAGGTGAACGACGCAACACAGTTAGTCCGATTCTTTCAGGACGTTATAATGACGCCCAAGTGTTATTGTATAACTACCGCTATGGTCAGACAGAATCCGCCGGAGAATCGTATAGTTTCTATTTTCGTTCTGTCGTTGCTTTTTCCGTTAAGGGACATCAGGTTCCTGATTTTTCATTACATCCGGCCCAATTTGGAGATCGGCTTTTTGAAAAGATCTTCGGTGCCGATTACCTCAAATTTGAAGAAGATCCCGAATTTTCACGCCGATACAAAATAAATGGGCCTGATACCAAAATCCTGAAGCATTTCTTTGGTCCAAATCTTCGCCGGGCTTTTATTAAATCGCAAACAAAATGGGCGGCTGGAGTCACCGGTGATT
Source organism: Deltaproteobacteria bacterium (assembly GCA_030638575.1). Classification (GTDB taxonomy): domain Bacteria; phylum Desulfobacterota; class Desulfobacteria; order Desulfobacterales; family JAUWMJ01; genus JAUWMJ01. Next base: position 1,295 of record DAOWEJ010000064.1, read on the forward strand.
ATTTTATTATATTTAGAGACAGCAAGACAGACGACCGGGTGGATTCAGAAGAGTTTGCATCTTATCTGAATGAAGTATACATGATTTATAAAGCAGTTTTACCGATAGACAAAACTAAAAGATAGATATTGACAGAAGATTTCGATGAATTTTCGAAGTCGTTGATCCATTATTAATTATAAATAAGGCTCAGATCTGCTTATCAATGCGCTTCACTGGACCCGCAAGCCCGCGCGTTTTTTTGGGGCAATTTTAACGAAGTACCCCGTATAAAGTTTACCGGCATCTGCACAGTGGGCCAGTGAGCTTGGTCGTTCGGTGCTCAACTGTCCAGTTTAAATAAACCATATTATTATATGTATATTTATATTGCTTTTATCCCTTCCGTTTGATATTACTAAATTATGAAAAAGGTAAGATTTGAATGGGATGCCAAAAAAGACAAGGAAAATCAGGACAAACACGGGATTTCATTTAAACTTGCCCAATATGCTTTTACCGATCCTGACCGCATTATTGCAGAGGACTTAAATCACAGCCAAAAGGAAAAACGATATTACTGCTTCGGCAAAGTCGGAAATGGCATTATAACAGTTCGTTTCACATATCGTGGCAGAGTTATACGCATTATCGGTGCAGGATATTGGCGAAAGGGAAGGAAAATATATGAAAGCAAAAATTAAATATACTGATGAACCATTGGGGAAACTGCGCATAGTAGATGATTTTCTGCCTCCTCCTGAAGACTTGTTATTTAAACAGGAAAATGTAAAAATTACTATTACCCTCAGCAAAGATAGCGTTGATTTTTTTAAAAATGAAGCAAAAAAGCATAATACACAGTATCAGAAAATGATCCGTAGTCTTTTAGACTTATACGCTGCACATCATAAGCAACCGCCCCGAACCAATCAGTTCACCTGACCGGAAAAGCCGGGCCATTTTTTGCATTTACACTCTTTGCGCAAAACTTATAATCTGCCGGCTTTATTATAGCTTTTCCGGCAGGTGACTTCACCGTGTGTGCCAGGCATGGCACAGAGCTATTAGGGTGAAAGTCTCTACACCAGGTATTAGTGGAGCCGAAGGTTAAGAGAACAACAACAGTTCGCATAGGCTACGCCAGTCAAGAGGGCGTCATCGCGAGGTGGGGTCTGGAGGAAGTCCAATCCAAAAGTGCGGGGCGATGCGCCTCCGCCAATTAGGCTTCGGCGGCACAGGCGTACAGGCTTGTCCACCATAGTGCTTCAGATGCAGCACAACTGCGGAAACCGGATCTGAGGTGTGGGTAACTCGGGACGAGCGTCGCGTGCGAGGCGAATTGGCTGAGGATTGAGCAAGCAGTCCTGCCCGCATGGGAGAAGTCAGTAGCCTGTCAGGGCGTAGATCGAAGAGAGAAGCCTGAAGGGCATAGTAGGTGAGGACGTTACTGTGCCGTCTTTTTTAGATAAGTAAAAAGACACCTTCCGAGCATTGCCAGGCATTCCGGATCTAAATAATTTTCTGCCCGCCTTTCAAAAAGTACAGAGCATTTTGCCGGAAACTCATCATCGGAATCATTAAAAAGCACAACAACCGGAACCTGCGGGAGGGCATCGAATTGCATGGACAGGTCATACGAAACTTCAATATTTGGTAAGTATCCTTTCAGTGTCTTGCTTGCATTTTTCATATCACCGAGTCTTCCATTAAAACATGCGGCGATTGCCCGTTCTACGTCATTTGCAAAATAACTTGTTAAAGGACCTGAATCTTTAAGATCTCTGAATGATACCCAACCTTTCTCTTTTGGAGGAATCTCAGGGCATAAAAGTATATATTTGCAGAGTATCACACATATATCAAGCGCTGGTTGTTTTCCGATCGGGTCCAAAATACCGGATCCGGAAACCTTATGGGGCCTGTCGAATAAAGGGATTATAATCTTATCCTTTTCCGCTTCTACTCCAAGATTTTGTTTGACGGAATTAAAATCTATCCCGTTAACCTGTGCCAGGTAATTTTCATACGTTTTTTCAAATACACTTTCTTTATTCGTCATATATTCCCCTGGTCGCTCAGTGACGTGAGGGTCAATCCTTGTAATACATTTCCATATTTTAATTTGATTACTCTTGTTGTTTAGCCAGCTCCTTTTGATATGCCTTCCACCCGGGACACCATTTCGTGTGCCATCGCCAGAGCCTGCCAATAATAGAACCAGGCTTTTTTTCAGCGTAGCTGTGTAATTTACAGACTTCACAACGGGATGTCATTTTCTATACCTCCTTTCTAATAAAGCTGCGAGGTTCAATCACATGCAATTCGAAAGCCTTTCCGCCTGCTGTTTTATGATACGCATCCATTCGCTGCGAATCCAGGTACTAAGGGGCCGATTAAGAACCAGTATATCAGGAAATAGCGCTTGCTTTCGACCCAAAATCATGGCAGAGTTGCTTTCTCTGAAGATTAATCCGGATATTCTATATTCCCATATGAGCCAGATAGTTTTTAACCTGTGGAATTATTTCATGGTCAGGGTATTTTTTAATTAAAGCGGTTAAAATCTTTTTTGCTCGTGCGGGTTCCATCAAGCGGTCATAGAAAATCTGTGCGCTGCGAAAATAGGCTTTGGCCACTAAAGAATCTTCCGGATATGCTTTAACCAGCCTGTTATAGGTCCTTACCGCTTCTTTTGTTTTTCCGGTTTCATTATGCCAGCCCGCTAACTTGAAAAGGGCAAGTGAAGTGGGGGTAAATGTAGTGTCCATGCTCAGGCAGTCGCTGTATATTTCGCATGCCTTTGCCTTTTTATTTTCCTTAGACAGCAAATGCAGGTGCAGTTTGCAGTGCTTAAGCATTTCAGACTTTCTCTTTTTCATTTTAAGCAGATTTAAATAGCGTTCTGAAAGAGTTATATCCGTGATGCCGTCTGCTTTTGTCGCATCTTGAATAAAGGAAATTGCTTCATCAAGCTTTCCTTCCTTTATCATTATGTTCACCCTGCTTAGAATCTTACTATTTTCATCTTCCTTAATTTCCCCGGTCTTTTCCGGTAATTCCTTAAAATCTTCATAATCAACCCGGTATCCGACCTCTTCATGATACTGCAGGATGACATACCCCATTAAATGGTAGGAAATAATCGTATAATAGTTTTTAGCAAAACCGAAAAGAAGTTGATATAGCTCGATGGGCAGGAACTTCATTAAATATTGAGCTAAAATAGTTGGGGCAGAGCCCAGGAGAAGAAGAAAAAAATACATCAAAAAATAACCCCTGCCGATCCTAAAGGCCAGCTTTGTGAAAACTATAGGATTTAATGCATGCAAAAGACTGTTCGTCGTAACCAGAAGAATAATTATTGCCGGAACATATAAAAGTGCAAATATCAGGAACAAAACAGCTACAATAATTCCGGCGGTTGGAATCAGCCATACAAAAACAATCCCTATTATAATATATATTCCAACTTGCTTGAAAACCTGAAGGAAATCTTCTGAAATCGTCTTTGAATTTATCTTAGGTGGTGTGAGATCTCCATGTGCAGTGGCTTTAAGCGCTGAAAAAGAATACTTTAAAGAAATTCCCCATATCATAATCATCATCATCCAGCCTATTATGGGAACCTTCGAAAATAATATACTTGCAACAGATAGCACAATAATTAATAAAAGGGGATGCATCGACAGGGGATAGGTGAAAAATTTAGGCAGCCTTTTCCAGAACGGTTCAATGATGTTTGCAACTCCGACCCATCCGGCCTCTATATTGCATTTTGGACATAAATGGATGTCTTCATGTTTCAGAACTCCTCCTTTTTTTCTTGCTATAATGCAATCTTGACAAAAGTATGAGCCGCATTTAGGGCAGTTCCAGTAAGCAGGTTTTGCAGGGTGATATTCGCAGAATTTTTTCATGGTTTATCCGTTAAATTATCTGAATGGGGCTTTATTTAAAAAATGCTACTAAAATTAAATTATGATGAAATTATAAAACCATTTATTATTACATATTTAGCTAAATTGAGGCAAGTAATAATTTTAGAACCATTGAGTTCTTTATATATTTATGGTTGAAACAGCTTTTTAAGGATCATTTCACAAAGAGTTGGTCGAACCCTCTTCTCCAACTAATTTGGAGAAGAGCCTTATTCCTTAAATCCTGTGAACCCAGTTAGAAAAAAGATGCCATGAAATCATCAGTTCCAATCGTAATTTCCGCATCCAGAAGGACCGATATCCCGGCCTTTTACATGGACTGGTTTATGGACGGAATAAAAAAAGGAAGCTTTGAAGTTATTAACCCATACAACCGCCATGTATCAGTTGTCCCTGCCACCTGTAAAGATGTTCACAGTATCGTTTTCTGGTCAAAAAATTTCAGACCCTTTATAAATGGTGGTTATGGCGAAAAACTCATAAAAAAAGGTTATAATCTCTTTTTTAACTTCACTATAAACTCCACTTCATCTTTACTTGAACCCAATTTACCGTCTTTGGCCGATCGCCTTGATCAACTCGAATATCTTTCTGGACATTTCAATCCGGTTGCAATTAACTGGCGGTTCGATCCTGTATGTTTTTATCAAACTAAAGAAGTTAAAATAAAAGATAATCTTCACGATTTCCCCGTTATTGCATCTAAAGCAGCGGAATGCGGTATCACGCGATGCATAACAAGTTTCATGGATCATTACCCGAAAATAAAAAAGAGAACAGCATCAATGCCTCGTTTTTCCTTTATCGACCCCACCCTTGAAATAAAAAAAGAGATTGTTCTTAAAATGGCAGAAACACTATCGCTTAAAAAGATAAGTCTTCAAACCTGTTGTGAAATAGAACTGCTTTCTGCTCTCCCACAGGCCTGCGGCATTACAAAAAGTTCGTGCATACCGAATAATCTTCTGGTAGAAATATTCGGCGGTGAGCTTTCCACGAAAAGAGACTCCGGCCAGCGGATTAAAAGCGGGTGCGGATGCAAGGTCTCTGTTGATATCGGATCTTATAACTTGCACCCCTGTTATCATAACTGCCTTTTCTGCTATGCAAATCCGGCTAAAATGCCGGGAGGCAAGCAGGCTGGGAGGCTTGAAGGCCAGGAAGCCGGGAAGCCGGGAGGCGACGAAGGCTAATCTGTGTAGATCACACTCTATATTTGTAAGGTGAGACCTTTGAAAAATGGTAATTTTTGTTCGAGTTCAAGGAAGGCAAAAATTTCAACCAGAGGAATATATTGAATATTTCGAGGATAGCGCTGAAGCTTCACTAAAGTGCCGAAATTTGAGCCTGACCCCAGAGAAATAGGCTTCGCATTTCACAGGACAGGCGCAGAAATCGGGCAGATAAGCGCAGACTTCGAAAAGTGCCGTTTTGCAAAGGTCTCAAGGTTATGAAAATGAAAATCGGCTCTCTTACACTCGACAACTCTACCATCCTGGCTCCACTGGCAGGTATTACAAACCTGCCTTTTCGACTAATTGTAAAAGAAGCGGGCTGCGCACTGGTCTGCTCGGAAATGATAAGCTCCCACGGCCTTGTCTATAAATCGATTAAGACGGAAAAGATGCTTGAAAGCCACCCGGCAGAAAAACCTCTTTCTATTCAGCTTTTTGGTGCGGACCCTTTTATAATGGCAGAAGCTGCAAAAATAGTTGAGGACCAAGGAGCGGATATTATAGATATCAACTTCGGCTGTTCGGTTAAAAAGATAGTAAAAACAGGTTCTGGTATTGCCCTTATGAGAGCGCCTGAAAAAGCGGAAGAATTACTAAAGGCTGTTCGAAAAGCCGTGATGATCCCTCTTACAATAAAAATTAGAACCGGATGGAACAAATCGGGAGAGCAGGCCTTTAAAACAGCAAAAATAGCACAGGATTGCGGCGTAGACGCCATTGCCATACACCCCCGTACAGCCTCACAAGGGTTCAGTGGACGGGCTGACTGGTCGATTATTTCTGCACTAAAGAAAATGGTTTCAATTCCAGTGATAGGAAACGGAGATATTACTACACCTGAAGATGCCGAACGGATGCTTATCGAAACCGGTTGCGACGGCATAATGATCGGAAGGGCTGCAATCGGAAATCCAATGATTTTTTCTCAGATTCTGGATCTTCAAAAAGGCGAGGAAGTACTTCCTGTTGATCTGGACCATCGCTTCAATATTATGATCAGATACCTGAAAGCTTCTGTGGAATATCTTGGAGAAAAACAGGCATGTTTTATGATGCGCAGCCGTCTGGGCTGGTTTATTAAGGGAATGCGCTTTAGCAGTAAATTCCGTGAATCGATCAAGCATATCTCGTCACAGGAGCAGGCGCTGGAGCTTATAAAATTATACCAAGATTCCTTGAAGCGCATTGAGCTAACATAAGACTAAAACCATTATCAAGTCATGACTCGATTAGTTTTTTAATAATGAAATTTGTGCTTTTTATTGCAAAGAATTAAAACCAATCACGAAAACACGAAAAAGGTAAAGCACGAAATAGAATTTTTTTGTGTTTTCATGCGACTTTTTACAAATTCATCAAGCTATTACGTATTGCAAAATGCGATTATTAAAATTATAAAGACAATTATCCAAATATATAGTAATGATAGCTTCGTAAAAAATTGGAAAATCACTTTTTACGAAAGCATTAAAAACGGAGTGTGCAATGAACGGACTTTTATTTATTGACGATGAAGAAGGTGTACGCCGCTCACTGGCCCGTGCGCTTAAAAGGGAAACTTACAGGGTCTATACTTCCGAAAACGGCGAGGAAGGCATTGAGTTCTTAAAAGACAACCTTTCCGATATAGTAACGGTAATCTCAGATTATAAGATGCCCGGGTTGGATGGTCTTGAAACCCTGGCTATTATCGGCTCAATTAATCCTGAAATAACCAGGATTATTCTGACCGGCTATGCCACCATGGAGGCAGCGATCCACGCAACAAATGAAGGGATTGACGGCTTTCTGACAAAGCCTTTTGATAATGTGGAACTCAGAGCCAAAATTCGTGAAATCACTATACGAAAACATCTGAAACAGTTTGTGCCTGAACAGGTTTACAGGGAAATTGAGAACAGTTCAGGATTTCTGGAACCCAAATCCCACGAAGTATCGATCCTCTTTTGCGATATCAGGGGATTTACCCGCATGTCACAGGAATCCTCCCCCGAAGTCATTGCAGCCTTTCTGAATGATCAATTCTTTACTCCCATGGGCGAGATCGCCTACAAATATAATGGAATTGTGGACAAACATATTGGCGACAGCATAATGGTTGTCTTCAGCTCGCTCGCTGGGAACCATGATGATACAATAAATGCCGTAAAATCTGCCATTGCAATGCAACAAAAAGCAAAACAGATTAATAAAAAACTACAAAATAGAAATGGATTGAAACTCAATATCGGAATAGGGATATCAACAGGAAATGTCTTCTCCGGCATTCTTGGGTCACTTAGAAAAAAGGAATTTACTTCCATTGGAATGGCTGTAAATATTGCAGCAAGGCTGGAAAATCTGGCAAATAGAGGAGAAATTCTTATAAGCAAAAATACTTTTGAAAAACTTTCAAGCCCGGAGCTTTCGAATCAAATAGATACAGAAGCTCTCCCCCCTGTGATCATTAAGGGGGTTGAAGATCCTATCACAATTTACAGGGTAACAGGATAAGCTTTATGCGCTTGGTGGCGTAAAATCGTCATTTTTTCGTTTTAACAGAGCCTCCTTCACTTATGCCGCTCCCTGTAATAAGAACAGCTTTGCAGCTATCAGCATAAACTTCAGTCACCCTTATTTCACCTGTTTTACGACCGGGTATGAGAAATTGATGGCCTTCAATCCCTTCGATTATTTCACCTGCATTATAAACTTCAAGCACAGTTCCCGGCACAAGTCCTACTTTTTCACCTGATGATATAATAATCGAGTCTTCCGTAACTGACGTAATGTATCCCTTCCATGGCGGTATGATAACGGCATCACATATCCTCTCACTCATATCTTCGGCAATATATGTCAAAGCATCATCAACTCCGGATAAACCGATCATCTTTTTCTTCTGGAAAATCTCAAATTCGAGTGCATCAATTTCCACTTCCTTATCATAGCTTTCATCAATTAGTTTTGTTCCGGTCTCAGTGTCATATACTTCGATTTTGATCTGTACATTAATAAACGGCTGTGAGTCTTTGAACCACCAGATGCCTCGATCTTCTTTACCTCCGGTCATTCCCATGAGTGTAGCTGTTACAACAGCATTCAGTCCTATTTGCCTGCCAAGCCGGGCAAGCCTGAGGTTGTCGATTCCGCCCGTTGCTTGCCTAGGCAGTTTTTCCAGAAAATCCGGATAATCGGCATCCGCCGGTTTTATTAAAAGAAGCCCGTCACATAATTCCATTATCGATTCTGTAAGATATTCCTGGAAGACATTTTCTAAGTTTATGTCCTTAAAAAAGGTTTTGTTTTCAAAAAAAGCAATACCGACTTTTTTTGCCGGATCACCAGCCGAAGCCTTAAAACTGCGGGATATTTTCTTTAATGAACACCCCATTGCCAAGGGAATAGAGACTAACAAGAATAAAAGAGCATAAAGAAAGCTAAACTTAACGAAAAATTTTTTTATACTGATAAATTTCATTTTTCCCCTATAAATTCCACGGTAACCCTGGTCGTAATTCCGCCCCTTGATGTAAAATCTCCTGTAACCTCCATCCATTTGGGGTCGAGTTTTTCAACAAGATCATCCAGGATACGATTAACTACATGTTCATAAAATATACCAACGTTTCGAAACTGTAACAAATAAAACTTTAAGGACTTTAATTCAATTATTTTTTTCTTTGGTCGGTACTTTACCGTTATACACCCGAAATCCGGAAGCCCGGTCATGGGGCAAAGAGATGTAAATTCCGGTTGCTTTATGACGATATCAATATCCCGGCGGGATTCATATTTATACTCTATGGGGTCAAGGATATCTGCTTCAACTATTTCAGGTCCTTTAATAGTGTATTTGATATTTTTTTCACCGGATGAGGTCATAGATTATTTCTCCTTAATAATTATTGATGGCGTCGTAAAAAGACTCATCTACTGCGTTGTACGGTTTTTCAGGAACTCGACATACTATATGTATAGAGACCTTTGAAAAATGTTCATTTTTGTTCAAGGTTAAGGAAGGCGAAGATTTTAACCACAGGAATACATGTAGTATTTCGAGGATTAAAATCTGAGCCTGACACAGAGATTGGACAAAAAGGGACGTTTTGCAAAGGTCTCGTATAGTCTCGTCCCTGAAAAACCACTATGCCTTGTATATGAGCCTTGGAACGATGCCATCTGGCGCTTAATGACTTTTTACGAGATCATCATTATTGATGAATTCGTAAAAAGTCGAATTTATCAGGTTTTATGTCTTTTATCAGTGACCTTTTGCAAAGTAAATATTTTTTATAACTTAAGTATCCTCTGTGCCCTTGTGTAGTTAAAATAAACTTTTTTATCGAATACTTAAAACTTAATCCCGCTTCAGGCGGGACTAAAAAATAAAACGATTTGTACAAGAAAGTTTATTAACTTTTTAAAAAATATCGTTGTTAAATTATAGTTTTTCGTTCAAGTGCCGATATAATCATATAGGAGGTGAGACCTTTGAAAAATGTTCAATTTCGAAGTCTCCGCTTATCTGGCATAGTTCAAGGCGGACGAAATTTTTAACCGGAGGAATACATTGAGTATTTTGAGGATAGCGCTGAAGCTTCAC
>DAOWEJ010000006.1 GCA_030638575.1 Deltaproteobacteria bacterium
AAGGAAGGCGAAGATTTTAACCACAGGAATACATGTAGTATTTCGAGGATTAAAATCTGAGCCTGACACAGAGATTGGACAGATAAGCGCAAGACTTCGAAAAGGGACGTTTTGCAAAGGTCTTGTCTAGTATAATTCAATTTCATAGATAGGCGCATAGCGTAATTTTCCAATCAAACAGTTTGCATCAACTTCAAGTGCAAATGTGAAAAATTCGATCATAAGAGGAGATTCAATAAGTCCATCATAAATCAATGCACGTGTACCGAGTAATACTGTTCCTGAGGCGAAAAGGCCGGTGGTCTTCCATCTGAGGGAAAATCCATTGCTGCCATTGAAACCATCAATTTGCTGCGGGAGCGCCAGGTAAATTCGAGCGCGTTTACCCATATAACTCGCTGTATTCAAGCGAACTTCAACATTAGGTAGGTGTGCTTTAAGAAGGAAAAATTCATCTTTATTCAGAGCGGACAAATTTCCCTTGTTTGCCCATTCAAATTTAAAGTTAAATTGTTTCCGTGGAGATTGCGAATCGTCTAATACTTCCGCGGCCTGGACTTTAAATGAAAGTGTAAGAAAGACGAAAGCAGTTAAGATGATTTTTGCAAGAATCGATTTTCTTGCATGCTTAGTATTTTGATGATGTTTAAAAACCATATTTCCCATGTTGACTGACATATCCCAGGAGAAATAAGCATTAGGGTAAGGATGATAAATTATGGAACCGATACGGTATAAGTAACACTCCCCGTATAGGTTCCGTAAGGGACAATTTGGGTATTATTATAATAAAATGTATGCCAGTCCCTGACCAGCCACCTTGCAAGAGTAGGTGCCAATAGTACCTGTGCAGGTGAGCCGTTAAAGTTTCCGGATGGAATGTCTCCATCCTGAGCAGTCCAGCTTATATTTGTAAAAGGGATTGTGTTAGAGCCGTTACTGAGAGGCGTTGATGAATCCACACTTATTATAAATTCGGTGCGGTTAGCGTCAGGCCTCCTTGCTCGCCTGGCAGAGGCCTCTATAAGTACACTGGCTGGTGCACCCTCAATCGGTGTGCCGTCACCAATTTGTGTAGCAGGAACACTGTGGGTAACAGTTGTCACACCTGTTTGGGCACCTACCCTAATCCTTACTTCGTCAATTGGAGCCGTGCCGGCAATTATAATGTCAGCATGTGCGATGGGCTGAACGATTACAATCAGCAGAGTGATAAAAAAAAGGGCTCGCATCATGTCAGGTTCCTTTGAGAGACTTTTTAAAAGGTTTCTACGATTCAACCCTTTATTGAAACTTGACACCGCTGCAGCAAAGCAAACTGCAAGCAACGGTGTTTAAATTTAATATGCCTTATAAAAGATACCCTAAAATTAAGGAACGGCAGCGGTGTAAGTCACTCGACCACCATTTGCAGAACCACCGTAGGTGCCGGCCTCAGGTATAGTTGCCGGGTTGTCGTATGTATAAGTCCATTGAGCCTGTCTATTGGTAATGGCACCGGCAGTAGCCGCAATGTTTACCGAGTTTGAACCTGCATCGGACAACACCGGTGCAGGCAGAGCTCCATTGTTTGATGCTGTATTAATTTGAGCGTAGGAAATAAAATTTCCAGATCCATCACCGAGGCCAGTTGCACCGTTATTAGTCTCGATTATATTAACACCGGCGCCTAAGCCTGCATTGCTGACAAGGCTGACCGTTACAGTCCCGCCACCCAGATCACCACCTGTACCGGCTGTTCCGGGAGTTGCATTAGCCACTTCATCAGCCGTTGGGGCAAACTGGATTTGATCGATGACAGCAAGGTCCGAGCCGACCCGAAAATAAATAAACGCGGGAATTACAATTTGAAAATCGAGATTCACCGCTGCGCCGGCGCCACCTGACCCGGCTGCAGCCCCTGTTACAAAATTAGTCTCCGCCCTGACTGAAGTAACATAGCAAAAAGCTATAGCCATTACAAGCCCTAATAATATGATTCTTGCCCTTGTTTTCATGATTCCTTCCCCCTGCTCTAATAATATGATTCTTGCCTTTGTTTTCATAATTCCTTCCTCCTAATAATCTATTAACTTCCAACAAATTTTTTATTGAAATTTTCAACATTATTATTTTTAATTTCCGTCAAAGCAGCCAGAGTGCAGACCAGAGTTTTGACTGAAAACGGTTTTGAAACAAAATCATGCACTTTTCCCTCATTTTGTTCTGATAACTTCTCAGCGCTTATTTTCCCTGAAATTAGAACATTAGCCGTATTGGTATGATATGTTGCTGCTTGTTTAAAAAAATCTAAGCCGTTCATTCCAGGAAGTATAAAATCGCTGATTATAATATCGAAATGATTTTTTTTAAGTGCAAGCAGCCCTTCCTCGGCAGATTCGACAGTCATTAAAAAACATCCCCTTGTTAAAAACGCCATACGTAAAGAATCTCTAATCAGTTCATCATCATCTATAAGTAATGTTTTCATCTTTATTATTTTGTTGAATGGGTCCATTTTTCCTCGCTTTTTTTGTAAGATACTATTTTGTATGAGCATATACCGTGCCAAAAGCGCAAAAAAATTATATACCAATTAATTACAAAATGTTATAGCGTTTCTGCTTTGGTGATACCTTTGCGAAAGCAAGAGAAATTGTGGTAAATGACACAAATTTATTGTGTGAATTGACCCAATTGTGTGAAATAACCTAATGGTTGGAAATGCCTAAAAAGAAAAATGTGTGAGATGATAAACTAAAGTTGTTTTTTTCTGCGATAACGGAACTTATCCCGACTGAGCCCAAGAAGACCGGCAGCCTTGCTTTCATTGCCGTTAACCATTTTAAGGGCGGCGTCAAAATAATGTTTTTCAATCGATTCAAGGGTTGAATCAAAATCTATACCTGAACCGGATAGGCTGGGGAGAACCGGCATATTATCCGGTTGTATAACCGGTTTATCCGCATGGATATTTTTTAAATCAAGGTTTTCCGCTCTTAACACCGGGCCATCCGACATGAGGACTGCCAGCTCAATTATGTTTTTCAGTTCTCGAACATTACCTGTCCAGGTATGATTTTGTAAAGCGGTCTCGGCATCGGGTGAAATACCTGTAAAAGTCTTTTCAAATTTCCGGCTTAATTCTAACAGGAAGTTTTGCGCAATGGGAATGATATCGTCAGGCCGCTGGTTCAAAGAGGGAATCTCTATTTTAACAACGGCCAAACGGTAGTATAGATCTTCTCTAAACCGGCCGTCTTTGATCATTTGTGGCAGATTTCTGTTGGTAGCAGAAACAATTCTAGATTGTGCCCGATGCTTCATAGTGCCGCCGACACGATAATACTCACCCTCTTCAAGGAACCGCAAAAGCTTTGCCTGGGCGGCTTTGCTCAAGTCTCCCACTTCATCAAGGAAAAGGGTGCCGTCTGCTGCTTTTTCTACAAGACCTGTTTTTCCGGATGCATTAGCCCCGGTAAAAGCACCTTTATCATAACCAAAGAGTTCACTCTCTATAAGTTCCCTTGGTATGGCAGCACAGTTTACACTAACAATTTGCCCTTTGAAATGAGGGCTTCTGTAATGTATGGCTTTTGCTATAAGTTCTTTTCCGGTGCCTGTTTCTCCGATAATAAGGATTGAAGTATCAGGGCTTTCAGCCACCCTTTTCACAATTTCCATGATATCCTGAATAGCGTTGCTCTCCCCTATAAAGCAGGGCAGGTTCTCTTTGAGATATTTTTCATGCAGCATCTGGATCTCTTTCCGCATGGAGATTGTTTCAAGAGCGACCTGGATACTGGCCACTAAAGCGCTCATCTTAAGCGGTTTTACCATATAATCATAAGCTCCGAGTTTCATGGCGCTGATCACTGTTTCTACATCCTCATAAGCGGTAATCATAATGACTATTATTTCCGGATGCTTCTTTTTAATTACCTTCAGCGCTTCGACTCCGCTCATGCCAGGCAGGCCGATATCAAGAAGAATAAGATCAGGCGATTCGCTTTCCAGGGCATCGATAGCTGCTTCGGCGGAAGCAAATGCCTTAACCTCATAATCACTTTTCAGAGCCAGAGTGACGCCTTCTCTTGCGACATCTTCATCGTCAATAACGAAAACAGAATAGTTAATCATCTCAGAGTTATCCTTTTTTCAACCGGAAGTTCTATGGTAAATTCGGCACCGCTCAGTTCACTTGCTCCCACGCTAATTGTGCCACCGTGGTCTGCAATAATTCTCTGTGCCAGGCTCAGTCCGATACCGGATCCGTCAGGGTGTGTTGTAAAAAATGGATCAAAGATTCTCTCTCTTAGCTTCAAGGGCACACCAGGCCCTGAATCGTCAACACGTATAAAAAGGCTTTGATTTTCAAAAAAAGATGTAACCTTTATCATTTTTTTATCATTTTTTTCGTTCATTATTTTAGTTGCGTTATTAATTAGGTTTAAAATTACCTGTTCGATCAAATGCGTATCACCATAACAGTCCGGTAAATTTTCCGATAAAGATGTTTCTGTTTTTATGCCCTTTTTGCGCAGAGTAGCCGCGGAGAGATTAATAGCTTCCGATATCGATTGATTAAGATTCATCTTAACCATTTCAGGAGTACTAGGTTTTGAGAAATCGAGAACTCTTTTGATAACAGATTCAATTTTGTTGGATGCTATCTGGATTTGTCCTGCTATTTTTTTTATCATTTGAATGTTATCAGGTTCAAATTTGTCGGTCCTGCAAATTTCTTCCAGGGTATATAAATAGGTGTTAATGCCGGTAAGCGGGTTTCTTATTTCGTGAGCAATACCGGCGGCAACACGTCCCAGTGAAGACATTTTATGCTTGATTATAACCAGACGCTCCAGTTCCTTGGCCCTGGTAATATCCATGGTATTGAGCAGTACCGCTTTTTCACCAAGATAGTTGAATGCGCTCGCACGGCACTGTAGCCATCTAATATCCGTCCTGTTCCCAAATTTGCCTGTAGGACTAACCCTGAAATCTAATTGTACCGTTTGTACTTTACCAGAGAGGATACTTTCGTAGGACCTTTTAACTTTATCAATGTCATCCGGATGGACATATTTAAAATCAATGATTTTAAATGAGTCGGGCAGGTTGCCTAATAAGCTGTTTTGCTCTGTGTTTTGATAGACAATTTTATTATTCTGGATAATACAAATTCCAATCAATGAGTTTTCAACCAGATTACGAAAGCGCTCCTCGCTTTCCTTTAGGGCAATTTCAGACTCTGTGTGATGGTCTTTAAGTCTTTTAAAGTTAAGAGCATTTTCTATGGTTTTTAACAATTCCTCATGCTTAAAAGGTTTTTCAATATAGTCATATGCACCTTTTCTTAACACCTTGATTGCTGATTCAACGGAAGCATAACCGGTTATTATAATGACCAGAGTTTCAGGGCTTTGTTCATTGATATGATCCAAGACCTGATATCCTTCCATATCAGGCAGAGACAGGTCCAGAAAGACAAGGTCAAAATCAGTTTGGTCGATATTCTTTATAGCTTCCCGGCCACTAACCGCTGTTGATACTTTGTAGTGTTTTCTGGATAGTAACTGTTTTAGATATTTACAGATACCTGGTTCATCGTCCACGATGAGAACATTTGGGATATAAGGCATATCTCCTCCACAATAAATCTTTCATATGTCATATCTTTATACTACTATATCACAAATTTCTTTTATTTGAAAACATATGGTTTTAGATACAAGAGGCAAAAGGAAATAAATAATTGCCGCTTATAGGTAAAAATTAAAGGGTGATATTTCAAGAGGTTATCAGTTTTTTAAAAAATGAACGATAATATCCTTGAATTCTTCAGGCTGGTCGATAAAAGGCGTGTGGCCCGCATCAGGGATGATTCGAAGCTGAGCATTCGGCAGTTTTTCATACCCTTTTCTACCATGCTTAACCGGCAAGATGCGATCTTTCTCTCCCCATATAATCAAAGCAGGATGCGCAATTTGACTAAGTTGATCTGAAGAAAAAGGCGCAACAGATCTTCCTTTGCCATTGAGGAAGGGGAGCTTTCCCCCTGGAGACCGGATAACTTCAAGAAGATAGTTAATACCATCATCGCCCGGAAAGCTATCTGTTTTATGCACTAAGTATCGTAATGTCTTTTGAACAGTTCGTTTCGTCGGGAATATATTAGCGACCGCCATTTTGAACATTGCGCCGGGCGAGATACCCCATGCCCCTAAACCGGCGCTGCCAACAAATATTATTTTTTTAACCCGGTCAGGATTATCAAGGGCAAATTGAATCGCAATGGCGCCTCCCTGGGAATTTCCAAGCAGGTTTATTCTTCCTATATTCAACGAATCGCAAAAGTTGCTAAACCATGTTGAAAAGAATTTCTTATCGTACGGCGCATCAGGTTTATCTGACTCACCGTAGCCGACAATGTCTGGAGCAATTATTTGAAAATGTTTTGAAAGTAAATCAATGACCGGTCCCCAAAAGACCGCACCCCCACCTGCGCCGTGAAGCAGAACGAGCGGTTCACCTTTCCCTGCTGAAAGATAAAATGTTTTTATGTTGCCGGCAATGACGGTCTTTTGCTGCGGTGCAAACTTACTAAGAGTTATCAGCTTTTTTCTTAAAGTTGCTATTTCCATTCAGCTATACTCGGTCTTGTTCATGGTAAAAACTTTTCTTTTGTACCAAGGCACCAGTCACGAAGAAAAAATAAATTCTTAGAGTTTGCTCTTATCTGTTTATCCTGGTTAAAAAAAACAAGCAAATAAAAAAGCAGTACCTGGATATGGTTCTTCTTCCCCCTTTCATCCTGAATAAGACCCTTTCATTTCCTTCTTAATCCACTTCATCCCTTTCCGTTTGAAGAAACAGTCTCTACTTTATATTATTTAAGCAAAGATAAAACCAAAATATTAGAAAGGAGAACAGAATGCCCTTAATCGAGATGATGGATATCAAAAAGGATTACTATTTAGGAGAAACAGTCGTACATGCGCTAAAAGGCATCGACATGACCATTGATAAGGGAGAGTTTGTAGCCGTCTGGGGTCCTTCCGGGTCAGGTAAAACAACTTTGCTTAATTTAATTGGCGCAATTGATGAGCCCTCTGAAGGGCAATTGTTAATCGAGGGGCGGGAAGTTGCTCGTTTGTCTGATAATATTCGAACAGAACTTAGAAATGACTCCATAGGTTTCATATTTCAGGGATTTAATCTTATACCTGTTCTTTCCTCCCTTGAAAATGTCATGCTGCCTCTTGAGATCAGTGGCATACCTTTGTCCGGGGCCAGAGACGAAGCCAAACGGCGGCTTGATGAGGTCGGCCTGTCCGATTATGTCAACCACAGGCCGGATAAGATGTCAGGGGGTCAGCAGCAGAGGGTTGCCATAGCAAGAGCACTGGTGACAAAACCATCTCTGGTTATTGCAGACGAACCAACGGCCAATCTTGATTCCGATACATCCCGGAATATCATTGGTCTTATGCGCAATCTCAATAAAAAGGAAAAAACTACATTTATATTTTCAACCCATGACCAGCGGCTTTTAAACAAGGTGGAGCGCCTTGTCCGATTGGAAGATGGAAGAATCTTAAATGGAGGTGATAAAAAATGATCAAATGGATAAAAATAGCATTGCGAAATATAATAAAAAACAGGCGCAGATCCTTTGTTACCCTTATGGCCGTTGCAATGGGCTTTGCTGCTGTGAGTCTGTTTCGAGGATACACACATAACACCTATGAAGGACTCAGGAGATCAGCTATCAGAGGAGAAGGAATTGGGCATCTTACGATCTATAAAAAGGGATGGCTGGAAAAGGGAAAGAGCGAACCTGAGAAATATATGTTTTCTCAACTGGAAATCCAAAAAATCCTTGATCTGGTTAAAAAAGATAAAAACGCTGTTCTGGCAACACCTCAAATGCATATTTCAGGGCTTGTATCTAATGGACGCACTTCCACCATCTTTTTGGCAAAGGGTGTTATACCTGCCGACGCCAAGACTATTAAAGGCGCCAGAGCTGCCGCCTTCAGACCTGTAAAAGGAGAAGAGCTAAACGATAAGAAAGACTATGGCGTGGAGATGGCACAGGATCTTGCAAGCCATCTCGATCTTAAACCCGGCAGTGACGGCGTTGTTATGGCTGCCACCCTTGACGGCCAGATGAACGCCCTTGATATTGAAGTTGCAGGCGTCTATGACACAGGCTCGGATGCAACCAATGACAAATACATGCGGGTTCCGTTTACCTTTGCTCAATCCTTGTACGATACAAAAAAAGCCGATCGGATTGTGGTTCTGCTTGATAGTTGGAAAAACACGGAAAATGCCCGCATCAGGCTTCTTAACAAATTGGAAGGTGCAGGGCTTGCGTGTGAGATAAAGACCTGGAACGAGTTGTCTCTTTTTTACTCTAAAGTTAAAGGGATGTTTGACATGATATTCATGTTTATTTTCTCTATCGTGTTTATCATTGTAATTATGAGTGTTGTTAATACTATGGGGATGGCCGTCCTAGAAAGAACCAGAGAAATAGGAACCTTGAGAGCGCTTGGCTTGAAAAGACGGGGAGTCAGTCTTCTCTTTGCTATAGAAGGCGCCATGCTCGGACTGCTTGGAACAATTCTTGGAATTGTCGTGAATGTGGCTGTATGGGCGGTCATTCGTGCAATTGGGCCGTCCTACATCCCGCCCGGAATCTCGACGCCGGTTCCTTTGATTGTTAACCTGGTGCCCCAGAGTATGGTAACCCTAATGGTCTTTCTGATTTTACTTTCATTGATGGCTGCCATATTCCCTGCCAGACGCGCGGCTAAACAAAATGTAGTTGATGCACTGGGACATGCATAAAGGATTGATGATTTTCGATTGGCAATTTATACGGCTATACTTCGATAGCTAATTAATGATTTTTACGGAGATAATTATGAATTTCAAATTTCAAATTTCAAATTTCAAATATGCAATTTTGCCTATTATTTTACTCCTTGGAATCACTCTCCACATAAAACCTGTAATAGCTCAAATGACGCCAATACAAATCCTTGAAAAGGCGGATCAGGCAAGAGGAAATGTGGAAGGTATCGAGTGGAAGATCAAATTGGAATCTGTTGAGAATGGGCGTAAGCAATTCAGGGGTCTAAGGGTTAAAGCCCGCGATCTCAACTCCCTTGCGGAATTTCTTTCGCCGCCGAAAGTAAAAGGCAGAAAGCTTTTGATGATTGACAGGAATATGTGGTTTGTAAAACCAGGCTTGAGAAAACCGGTACCCATATCGCCCAGGCAGAAACTGATGGGGGGCGCTTCCAACGGCGATATTGCCTCTACAAACTATGCCGGCGACTATAAACCTGCTTCGGTATCCGACGATGCAGTTAACGGAGAATCTTGCTATCTTCTTGACCTCAGAGCCGTCGATAAAAAAGTTACTTATGACCGGATAAAGTACTGGGTTTCAAAAAAGCGTCTTATCGGTGTCAGAGCAGAATTTTTCACAGTATCAGGGAAGATGTTCAAGTCGGCTGCATTTGAATATAAAAACAGCATTACGGTAAAAGGCAAACCGCAACTCTTTATTTCCAAAATGGTTATTACCGATGCGATAGTAAAAGAGAATATTACTACAATGACTTACGGAAAAGTAAAAATTAAAAAAATACCGGACTCGACCTTTAACCTTAACCTGCTGGTTAGATAAATACCTAACTCAATTTTCGCACTTTCAGATTTACATAAAAGGGATATAAATGCACTCAGCGGCCTAAAATACCTTTTTTCTCCAGTCGATATCATCTATGCCATGCAGCGTGCCCTGATATTCGGGATTTGAGAAAAGACTGTGCCAAGAGAAAATACGTGCAACAAATCCCAAATATCAGGGCATTGCGAGAATAATTTGCATATAAACTAAGATATCTCCTTACGAAAAAAGGCATTTTAGGCCGCTGAGCGCAGACGATCTTAATGTATAAAAATTGTGCATAAGACAAAATACGAAACTTGAGCACCTAACATTAAGGCCGAAAAGTTAACAAGAAAATGAAACCATATCCTTTGTTGATAGTCTTATTTATTCTTCTTGTGTGTTTTTTGTTAACACCAAAATCTTCCATTGCCACGGAGGTGAGCAATAATACGGAAAACATGGAAGGACCTGAATCTTCTATGCTCTGGAACGAACTGGCAGAAGGTTTTGACTACAGTGTTAGGTTTTTGACTTCCGGTATGTATCAGGATGTTGCAGAATCTACACAGAATCCCAATAATGATTTTCTAGAGCTCCCCCGCTATATCGCCAAACTTGATATCCGTCCTGATTTCAGCTTAAACTTCAGACGATTGGAGCTGAGCGCTAAGCCAAGAATGAGTCTTGAATACAAGGCTTGGGAGGATGGAGTCCGAAAGGGAGACACGGATTGGGAGGACGACTGGTTTATAAATGAATGGCTGGCCAGGATTAGATTGACCGAAAGTCTATTTGCTTCCTATGGCAGGGAAAACCTGCAATGGGGCCCATCCTTTCTTTTTTCTCCTTCCAATCCATTTTTTATGGATAATGGTCGGAGCAACCCCAAGGAGGAAGTGCCCGGGATGGACTTTGCCCGTATAGTCTGGCTTTTGGGGAAATCATGGACTGTCTCTCTTATCGCCAATCTTGGAGAAGGACGTCAGGAATTTGAGATTCAAGAGTTTGAAAAGGTCTATGCAATGAAGCTGGATTATACCGGCAAGGATTCCTATGGCAGCATGATTCTGTCACACCAGGAAAAAGACAGGATCAGGCTGGGGGGCTTTGCAGGCAAAACAGTTTCGGATGCCTTTTTATTATACGGAGAAGGTGTATTGTCCAGAGGCTCCAATGCCCTCTATCCTGTAGAAACAAACAATCCTTTTGGTGCATCCATGGAACCGGTGGAAGATGAAGATTCATCGATAGAAGGGAGCATCCTGGTTGGAGGATCTTATACTTTGGAAATTGGGCCTACATTAACGCTTGAATATCTCTATAACGGTTTTGGGTATAATGATAGTGAGGCATCGCTCTATTACCGGTTAAGGCAGGAGGCGTCAAATGCCTATATTTCTACCGGCCCCCTGGCGGACCTGTCCGGGTTGACACTTGGCCGGACGGCAGACCCGGGGTTGAGATTTTTAAGGCGTAACTATATTATGCTCCAGTATCAACACAGCGAAATTATGAATGTTCTCAGCCTGACTTTTCGCTGGACCCGGAATTTAGACGACAACTGCGGCCAAATTATCATGATTGCGGAATACTTGCTGGGGGATCATATCCAGCTTTTTTCCGTAGGAAGTATTAATGGCGGAAGCAGGGATACAGAGTTCAGGGCGCTATTCAACTGCCAGTGGATGATCGGGCTGGAGTATACATTTTAAGTAAATACTCAGGTTCACAGTTCAAGGGTTCAAGGTTGAAGGTTGCAGATAGATGAAGATTGAACGGTTTGAAGATATTGAGGCTTGGCAACTGGTGCGTGCGTTGACACAAAAAGCGTACAGACTGACGAAGAACCAGAATTTTCGGAGGACTATGGGCTGAGAAAACAGATACAAGATGCTGTCGGGTCATCGAAGCATAATATCGCCTAAGGTTTCGATTCCGAAATAAATGGGGAGTTCATACGGTTCTTGCGATATGCAAAGCGGCCAACCTTGAACTTTGAACTGTGAACCTAACAACCTGAGTAATTACCTTTTAACCTTATTTATACTTCCTTAAACCCCCAATACGGATACTCCAGGCTGTATACGGCAATCTTTCCCGGGCTGTTTTCCCTGCTTGCCGCCAACCACAGCGTACTTTTTCGTTTTGTAGTGGAAATAGGGTCCAGAAGGTCCCAATCCGGAAGAAGAATCATTGCGTTGTCCGCACTGTATTCAATATCTCCCGATTCTTTAAATGAACCCAGGTCGGGTTTTCCACTGTAACTTCCGCCATCACCTCTTGATAATTCGGAAACAACAAAAAAGGAAACATTCTGTTCATCCCGGATAGATTCCATATGCCTGAGCCAGGCATCAATACCGGTTCTCCGGTCTGAAAGATTTTCGAAAGGAAGCTTGTGGAGACTGTCAACTACCACAACAGAGTAATCCTGGCGAGTTTCGTGCTGGATGAAGTCGATTTGTCGCCTCATGATATCCGGGTTTAGCTTTCTGTCTGTAACGACACGAAAATAACGAAGCATTCCTCTAAAATCCTTTTGGGCAGTCTTAATTTTTTTTGATATATTTACATCCGGATTTTCCATCCTGATTTCTTTTCCGGAAAGCCTGCTTAGACGACATAAAGTTCTAGTGTATATCGTCTGGCGGCCGTTTTCAAAGTCATAATAGATGACAGGGTTTTTTCTCCTGGCCATTTCTGTAGAAATCTGCATAAAAAAGCATGATTTTCCGGCTTTAGGAGGACCTCCCATGATATTAATTCCGCGAATCCCGCTCAGGGCCCGGTCCATCTTTTCAAAACCGCAGCTTAACCCGAGAAGACTTCCCCCCTTTTCCCTTTCCAGCACATCGATAAAATTGCGGTGCTCCTTTTCCGGGGAAGAAAAAGGAGAGAAAGCTTTTGATTTGCTAATCATAGAGGAAACAGCAGCCCTGAATCCTTCTATTTTTTCCCTTGAAAGCGAAACAAGGTTGTAATCCCGTTTAAGGTGGGAAGGCCATTTTAATATTCGGACTTTAAAACCGAGCCGCGTTGCCAGTGAACGGGCTGAAAGCTGGGCCTCCGGAGAATTCTTCATTACTAAAAAGATATGGTTAATATAGAAAAGTCGCTCCGGGGTTAATACTTCCAGATCAGCCTCAGAAGGAACAGCGATTCCAGGATATCCCAGCTCTTTGAGAGTAAGAAGATTATTTTCACTGTCAGTTATAAACATAGCCCCGCCTTCACAACGATCTATCTCCTGGACATTGAAGATTCGAAACTTCCTGGCAAAAAACTTGTCATTTCCGTGCCAGAATGTATCCTGCTCCCGTGCAGGTAATATGCATCTGGCAGCATAACAATTCCCATCTTCCAGAAAATACGGATATACCAGGTACCGGCCGTTGTAGCCGATTTTCATTTCGTCTATAACAGCTTTTGAAACACCAAAATCTGCGAAATGTTCATACCTGTCTTTTTCCATTAAAGATATGAATTGAAGAAGTTCGGTAT
The DNA here is from genome assembly GCA_030638575.1 of Deltaproteobacteria bacterium. Classification (GTDB taxonomy): domain Bacteria; phylum Desulfobacterota; class Desulfobacteria; order Desulfobacterales; family JAUWMJ01; genus JAUWMJ01. Next base: position 13,175 of record DAOWEJ010000006.1, read on the forward strand.
TTAAATTGCGGGTTGGAAAAACCATGTCCCGAACATAAGGCTCCCTGTCAGGGTCGTATCCCGGTACTTTTTCAGCTTCAATTCCCATAATCCTTCCGAAATATAAAGGGAAGCCCCCAGGCGTGCACCGGTTTGAGCATCTGAAATACCCTGAGAAAAAACTTTCAGGATTTACATAAACGGCAATTATGCCCGGCTTTTCGCCTTCTTCAGGCGAACAAAATGGGCAAGGCGCCTTTATATGGTTCCCAGACAATTTTGCGCCGGGAATATGCTCAAGATAAAATCTTTTTACTCGATTTGCAAAATCCATAATGGCATCTCCGTTTTTTACTTTTCTACCAGGAAAAGGAATATATACCTTGGGTCAAGATCTTTTGTTGAAACTTGCCCATATTCATTTTCTATTTCAATAAAAAGCTTTTCAAAGGTTTTTCCAAGGCTTTGGGTAATTTCAAAATCATTAAGGCCGGTCTTTTCAGACAGCCATTTTATAAAAGATTCTTTCATAGGCAGGCTTATTTTTCGAGGTGTCTCTTTTCCTGACCATAAAAGGTCGTAAAAGCGTTTAAATTCTTTAATAGCAATAGGATTCGACTCTTCCGGCAGGTCAAGGTAATGCCTGGCCCACAAGGTTAGAATAAGATTTTTATGGGATAACAATCGATAAGACGATATCGGCTTTAAAGTTATGGTCATTAAAGAGAGAAGATCGTCAAAGGCTATAATACTATTCAATTCGTTTTCTGATTCTTTTATATCATTTGTGGAAGTAAACTCCCTGTAAAGTAAACCTGACTTGTAATTGTCATAATACAGCGGTTTTTTTATCAAAAGACCACCTAATACCCCTGTCCATTCTTCTCCCCAAAAAGTCAGCGAAAGCCCCTGCCCGGCAAACCAGCACTTTGCGAGCCATCTTTCAGCCCGCCACTTAAGATCAAGGGCGAGTCCGTACCCCACCCTGAAAATTGAAGAGAGAGGATATTTTCTTAGCAACAAAACCGAGTGATCACCACTGTGTTTTGGACTTTTGCCTTCTCCTTTTTCGGTCAAACGCTCAAGACCGATACTTATATATCCACAGGCTTTTTTTACAATCTCTCTTAGTCCTTCACTGTCTCTTATTTTTTTATGATCGGCTGTAATTACCTGGTTACAAAGAGATGCAAATTCAGTTTGAATCTTCTGCAGAATTTCATCTGTTTCTATTCTTGCCAAAGCTCTGGTAAACAGACTGTCTTCTTTTAGCAGGTCAACCGGATAAAACGGAACAGGAAGAAACAATTTGTTGCCATCGTCTTTTATTAATAGCTTTTCTCTTAGGCTTCCTATATTTTTCAGGCTTAGAGGCTGATAAATACCGACTGCTTCATCAAAAGGCAAGAACCCCTTTTCTGCCAGTCTCACATTGCGCATACGGAAAGCTTCTTCTTCGACTTCTGCAGGGAAAATACTTTTTGCTTCAAGCAAAATCTGTTGATATTTGACATGGTCAAAGTCGGCAAGACTTTCAAGAAGTTTTTTTAAAAACTGCAGGCGATGCCGAAATATTTCAGCATCTACTTCAGGTGTATCTGCTTGCATGTCAAAGGAATTTTCGATAATCCTTATGTAAAAAGTATCATCAACCGTGAAAAAACCTTCTCCGAAGTCAGAAGGATCTTGATCATGCTCCCTTATCTTAACCTCAATATTTTTAAACAGGTATAATTCTATAAATTCGGTTTTTTCACTGATCAACCAGTTTATTAAGCGCACTTGATCTGCTTTAAAAAGCAGATCAAGCCATTTTGTAATTGATCGTATTTCGAGCCTATCCTTTTCCCATACTTCCAGATCGACCATGTATTCCCACTGTTTATTTGACGCCAGCGATAAAAGCTGAAGAGAATCCTCCAGGCCGATATCATGAACCAAAAAATAAAGATCTTCTTCTGGAATCGAATGCACAAGGGCAGCGGGCTGATGAGAATCAATAATCCGTTCCAGCGCCTTTTCCGGTGGAAGAGAAAGGATTTCTCTTCTTTCAAGGGACAATTTTTTCCAGCGATCTAAAGCATCATTCATTTTCAGCAAATTCCATGCGCTTCGGGTTCCATGGCGCAAACTTAAATAAAAGCAGCATTCCCGGAATGGCAATCAGTGTGCAAAAAATAAAAAAACCCTTCCAACCTATATTTTTTGCAAGAAAACCTGTCGGGGCTGAAGCCATTACCCTGGGGATACCCATCAGACTGGTTAAAAGCGCATATTGGGTAGCAGTAAATTTTTTATTTGTAATACTTGCCATAAATGCCACGTATGCAGCCGTTCCCATACCGGCACTTAAGTTTTCAAAAGCTATGACACCGGACAACAGGCCAATGTTATAACCGATTTTCGCCAAAAATGCAAAACCTGCGGTAGATAAGGCCTGAAGAAACCCAAAAATCCACAGGCTTCGGTTTATTCCCATGCGCAGCATGAGCACTCCACCAATCAAACTGCCCGCTATAGTTGCCCAGAACCCGAACAGTTTCACCACGGCGCCGATTTCGGTTTTTGAAAACCCGATATCAAGATAAAAAGGCATTGTCATGGCACTGGCCATTTGATCGCCGATTTTGTATAACAGAATAAAAGCAAGAATCCATACAGCACCACTCCTGGAAAAATAATCAACCAGAGGACCAATAGCGGCCTCTTTTAAACTTTTCGGCGTTCCGGCAGAAGCGTGGGGTTCAGGAGCAAGTAAAGTGGTAAGA
>DAOWEJ010000063.1 GCA_030638575.1 Deltaproteobacteria bacterium
CAACCCCTTTTCAGGAAAAATATACAAACTGCCTCAGGCCAACAATAACTATGTCGGAATCAAAATAACCAATGTTCCAGGGCGTAGTAATCTTATGGGCTTAACGCTGGCGGATATTATGAATAGCGGCGAAAATGTCGTTGCGGCATATAACCAAAGCGATAAGATACAACTTATAGATCAGTCGGGCAATGAACTCTGGAAAGGGAGCGAGCCTTTTGGAGGAAGCACTCTTTATTTTGCCATGCCGATAACCGGACCGGGAGATATAGAAAACCGAAAGTATCTTCCAATGCGTATTTTGTGCCGGGACGTTAACTCAGATGGAAAACCTGAAGTAATCGCAGTTAAAAACGATGGGAAAGGATCCCGTTTACTTGGCCAGTTTAGAACATTTACAAAGTCCCATATCGAATCCCTTGCCTGGGACGGGTTGGGGCTGACGCCTTTTTGGAAAACACGCGTCATTTCAGGCCACATTCGGGATTTTTCCGTCGGCGATTTTAACAATGACGGAGCTGATGAATTGGTAGCCGTTGTGATATTAAAAGAAGGATCTATAATAGGCACAACACCGAAAAGTACGGTTATAGCATACAATCTTAATTGATGGCGTCGTAAAAAGTCTCAACCCCCTCTCCTTAAACCCCACCCTCTTGCAAAGAGAGGGGGGCAATAAAAAAGAATCAATGTCGCTTAAAAGTCATTTTAAAGCATAGATACCCGCCGCACTTTGTGCCGCATTTGTTGCGTGTTTCGGGATACGGGTTGTGAGCAGTGATAGAGAGATAATGAAGAGTTACAAAGACTTAGATATATACAAATTATCATATGATCTAGCAGTTAAAATTCATAAGATGTCGTTGAAACTTCCTAAATACGAATTATACGAGGAAGGAAGCCAGATAAGAAGGTCATCAAAGGGTATAACGTCTTGTATCGTTGAAGGGTACGGACGAAGGAAATATAAAGCGGATTTTATAAAATATTTGGTATATGCCCATGGTTCATGTGATGAAACAATTCTTCACTTAAATTTTATAAATGATAATAATGAACTTGATGAAAACGAATTAAAATACTTTTTAGATAGTTACGATGTACTGGGCAGAAAAATAAATCATTATATAAAGTATGTAGAATCGGAATGGAAATAAACCCGCAACTCGTAACCCGTAACCCGCAACATTCTTCATTTTCTTCAAAATAACATATGAGAATAGTTGTTTTTTAGCACACCACGGAATTTATAGCATGCCACATATAAAAATCCTCCCCGAGATTCTCTCCAACAAAATTGCCGCCGGTGAAGTGGTGGAACGCCCTGCTTCGGTTGTAAAAGAGCTTGTTGAGAATGCGCTTGATGCAGGGAGTACACGGATTATAATCGAGGTGGAAAAGGGCGGGCGGTCAATGATCCGGGTTTCCGACAACGGCACAGGAATGAACCATGATGATGCGCTTCTTGCCGTAGAGCGGTACGCAACCAGCAAGATATTCACGGATCAGGACCTTTTTTCAATCAGCACCTTGGGTTTCAGAGGAGAAGCACTTCCCAGCATCGCTTCTGTCTCAAAGTTTTCACTAATAACAAGGGATGAATCCTCAGAAGCAGGCACAGAAATTTATGTTGAAGGCGGCAGGATTAAAAAGGTCAGGCAAGCCGGTTCCCCGAAAGGGAGTATGATTTGTGCAGAGCAGCTTTTTTATAACACTCCGGCAAGACGCAAATTCTTAAAGACTATAAACACGGAAATGGGTCATATCGCAGATACGGTTGCAGCAATGGCTCTTAGCAGGCCGGATGTTCAATTTACCCTCTGTCACAATTCCAGAACTGTAAAAAGCTGGTCCCGGGCATCCGATAAAGTTGACAGGGCAGCCGATGTGTTGGGCAGGGAAGTTAGAGCTGATCTTTACCCGATAAATTATAAAGAAGGCAGCATCACGATTGATGGGCATATAGCCTCTCCACGGATAACACGAAGCACGTTCAGGGGACTTTATATCTTTGTAAACAACAGGTTTGTTAAAGACAGGGTCATCAGACATGCCCTGTTTGAAGGTTATGCACAAAGACTGATGAAGGGCACCTTTCCGGTGGCTGTTCTTTTTATAAACGTTCCATTCGACCAGGTGGATGTCAACGTCCATCCAACAAAGCACGAGGTGCGATTTGTTCGTCAAAGACAAGTCCACGATCTTGTACAAAGAGCCGTAGCGGAGACGTTACATCTTTCCGACCGGCCAAAATGGAGCACACGCAAATTTCCGGAAAGCATCAGCGCACAAGACCGGTCCCAGGTTGCAGAGGTGTCTGCCGATTATAGGACCCTGGGGGAAAGAGCGCTTCGCTCTAAGAGCGCTTCGCTTGAAGATAAAGGGTTTGAGCCCGGCATTCAGAGCCCGTTATGGGGAAAAAAGCTCTTTGCCGACTTAAAGATCATCGGTCAGCTACACAACACTTACATCCTCTGCGAGTCTGAAGACTCCCTTTTTCTGATTGACCAGCATGCCGCCCATGAGCGGATACTTTTTGAAAAACTTAAAAACAGATCAAAAGGCACAAAACAGCCTTCCCAGAGACTCCTTATCCCTGAAACCATTGACCTCGGATATGCGGAAGCGGACACGCTAAGCAATCTAATTGAAGGTATTAAAGATTTCGGGCTTGAAATCGAGCATTTTGGGGGAAACACCTTTGTTGTAAAATCCGTCCCGGACATTCTTTCAGGCAGGGAAATTAAACCTCTTATCGTGGAGATCGCGGAAAAGATGACACATACAGGGTTTGCGCCCAACCTTGAAAAAGCAATTGATGAGTGCCTGATACTTATGGCCTGCCATAGCGCAATAAGGGCAAACCTGTCTCTAACTGATGTGCAGATAAAAGGTTTGCTTGAGCAGCTCGAAAATTGCGAAAATCCCTCTCACTGTCCCCACGGCAGACCTACATGGATTAAATGGACAATAAAGGACCTTGAAAAGTCGTTTGGCAGGATTGTGTGATTTTAGGTTACGAGTTGCGGGTTTCGCGTTACGGGTTACGAGTTACGGGTCTTGAATAGGATGGTTTCCTTTTTTATAACAGGATAGTGTAGAAGATTCCGCTTGCAATAAAAAAACCCCGTACCTGCTGTAAGCACGGGGTTTTCTTTTTTATTTTTCTATGACAGGTTAAAATCTGTACTGAACGCTGACCGCAATACCAGTAGAGTCTTTATCAAGTTCGGCGCTGCTGGCAGCAGTTACCTTTGTTTCTGAATCATACATGACTTTTATGATACCAAAGTTCAGAGTCAGTTGTTCCATGGCGTTCCAGGCAACCCCTGCGGCGATTGTGTTGGCATCCAGCTCCGGAGCTTCGCTCAGCAAATCCTCGGAGTCTATAGAAACCCTGGTCATCATGAAACCTAAGCTGGCCCTTAATGCCGGGGTAAAGGCATAATCAGCCCCTAAAGCAAAGTCCCAGCTGTTACCCGCGTCTTTAAGACGGCCTTCCCAATCGGCGCTTTTTTCCAGGTAATAGGTATAGCTGAAACCCAACTTGAACTCAGGAGTAATCTTATATGAAGCGCCAATTCCCAGGAGTCCGGGCAGGTCTTCCCGTTCCTTGTCGCCATCGACATAACCGGCGCCCCCACCTGTATCATCGTTTATCAGGTCGGTTTCGAAATCGAGCTTTGTGTTGGTTTCAAACCGGATACCGATATTAAGTTCGTCCATGGGGGCTATGTTTGCACCCAGAAAGCCTCCCCACCCGCTGGCATCCTGTTCTACTTCTACGTTAACGGTCATGGTTGGACCTAAACCTGATACCACGATAGTGCCGTCTATATTTTTGAATGCGTCAACATAGCGCAGACCGGCTGATAGGGAAATCATGTTGTTGATTTCAAAGGCGCCTCCAAAGGTATATCCGGTGTAAACGCTTTCCGCCTCAAGCTCCATACTGTCAATGGTATCGTAAAATGGTGAGGCTAAATAGGCCATGGCCATGTCATACGTAGTTTGACTACCATCGGCGAAATCGACCATTCCGCCGCCGCCTGGGATGGTTACAGCAAAAAAGCCGGCCCACTTATCCTGTTTATGAACTGCAAAGAGTCCGGGGATCGTTGACGGTTCATCGGATTCTAGCTCATCATATCCGGCAATATCATTGGAATAGTCCTTTGTAACATACATGACGCTGAGGTTTACATAAGTGCCGTTTTCCATTTTCATGACACCGGCAGGGTTATATACCGTGATATCCGCGGAATCGGTGGCCGCATTCCTGTTTACAGTTCCGAAATACTCTGCACTAAGATTCTGCTTGTTTACAATACCGCCTGCCCACAGGGGAGACGCACAGAAAATAAAAAGCCCTGCAACACATAGAAAAATTACCGTCCTTTTCATACCTCTTTCCTCCTTTTTAAAAATGTTTGGGGTAATAAAGCAAAGAGCTTACGCTCGCAGCAGGCACCAGGTTGAGACCTTTGCAAAACGGCACTTTTTGCCCGATTTCTGCGTCAGGCTCAAATTTCGGCACTTTAGTGAAGCTTTAGCGCTATCCTCGAAATATTCCATATATTCCTGTGGTTGAAATTTTTGCCTTCCTTGAACTCGAACAAAAATTGCCATTTTTCAAAGGTCTCAGGTGGACTTGCCTGCCTTGAGATCTTTCAAATTTCTGCATCCATAGCATTAATTATTAATAAATAAAAGAAGAATATTGATGTCGTCGTAAAAAGTCATATTTTCCCTCATCCTAACCCGGATAAACCGGAAACAACAAACTGCAAGCACCCATTCTCTGTAGCACGCTAATGCGAAGGATGAACCAAATTTCAAATAAATTCCAAATTACAATATCCAAATCTTAATTAAGAGGTCGGGGAGTTTTCAATCTCTGTTCTGTTCGCCCGAGGAATAAGCCCATAACCCGTGCAAGCATTAACAAATGAGAACAGTACTCTGTACACGCCCCCTATCCTTTACGTGAAGCCAATACAGGCAGAGACGATAACCGCCTCCGTGAGAATTTGTCTACTGGGGCTGACTCAAATCTAACATCAGCGAGATAGCTGCCGTACAAAAGCCCCCATATAATATTGTTAAGGTTTGCACGGGTTATGGGCTTGTTCCTCGGGCAGACCGGTATCAATCAGTAAAGCGCTAACGGTTCATCAAAAAGGCTTTAGGGGAGAAACTCCCCGACCCCTCATTTATTTGTCATTTGTCTTTTGGCTATTGTGATTTATTTGCTATTTGTCTTTTGTTTTTTGATATAAAACACAAATTTCATGATTAAGATCCTAACCATCTTCACCAGGAGGAGGTCTCCGGTCGATTGCTGCCGGTGAGAATAACCATGAAATTACTGTATTTATAGTAAATTATATTTCATTATAAAATTAAAAAATAGCTTGACATTATGACAACCTGTTGTTAAAAATCGTGCTAATTGTGCCAATCTTGTTTAGTATGCTTAATAATGTTATGTAAATTTAGCATATTAGACTTGATAGTCCGAGACCTTTGGACATTATTTGGTACATTAGTTAAAGGAGAATATTAGAAAGGAGGTGAGGAAAAACAGAATTAAGAATTTGTTCAGGTAATAAAAGTATTATAAATTAAATATTTCACTTAAGGAGGAAATATCAGATGAAAAAACTTTTTATATTATTTATAGCTGCCGCAATGGTTGCTGCATTTACCGTTCCGGCCATGGCAGAAGCTGAATGGAATTTTTACGGAAGTGCACGTATGGGTACCTGGTATGTTGATGAGGATCCGGATGTAGTAGGTACTGACTCTGACAAAGGTACCTTATGGGACCAGCAGGGAAACAGCCGTATCGGTGCAACTGTTAAATTCAATGACGAGATCGGCGGCGGTTTTGAAATGAGCGATTCCTTCGGGAAAAGAAAGCTTTATGGTACCTATAATTTCGGTGCCGGCCAGCTTCTGCTCGGCCAGACCTATACGCCGACCGCCAATTTCTGGTCTAACTCCGTGTTTGACGGTGACGGAGACCTGCTTGGCATCGGCCAATTCTATGAGGGCCGCCTGCCAATGATCCAGCTTAAGTTCGGTGGCTTCAAAGTCGCTTTAGTTAAACCTAATGTAGGCACTTATGAGGAAGATCCTGGACCTCCAGCAGTAGATTATGACACAGACGTTACGCTTCCTAAAATTGACCTTTCTTTCGATTTAAAAACGGATGTGTTCTTTGTAAACGCTTTCCTCGGTTACCAGACTTTCGACCTTGATTCTTCTTTAACAACGACAAAAGACGTTTCCATTGACTCAACGGTCTACGGTGTAGGCGGAGGGGCAAACATTGGCCCGGTATTTTTTAAGTTGGGCGTGCATGCCGGCTCAAACCTGGGGGACTTTGGCGCATATAATCCTACAGGCATGAATAACGGTGCAGTAGTTAATCCTGCGACCGGCAAAACGGAAGACAATGATGCCCTTGGTTACCTCATGGTTGTCGGATTCAAAGCAGGCGATGCATTAACCTTCGAAGGTGGCTATGGTTTCCAGGAGTATGACTCGGGTATTGCCGGCGAGCAAGCTGACGAAGCCGTTCAGTACTATGTCAATGCCACCATCAATATCACAAAGGGTTTCTTTCTCGTTCCTGAAATTGGACTTGTTGACCTCAAGGAAAGTGAAGTCAAAGGTGCTTCAGAGGGCGATATTACCTATTTTGGTTTGAAATGGCAGATTAACTTCTAAGATGGTCTAAAGTTTTATTTACGATCATTGACGGAACATAAAAAAAACCCGGGGTTTATTTTATCCCCGGGTTTTTTTTATTCCTCTTCCTGTCTTACAAATCTGGCTAAAAACTCCCCATCTGCCGGTGACAGGTTGAATCTCAGGCTTGCTTCTTGAACGAGTTTCTGCAGATTTGCTTTTTGGTTCAGCTTTCTTTCTTCAGAAACCCACTTAACCGCTTTTCTCAAATCTTCACCTTCCGGTTGAATGCTCATGATATTTTCCTTTTATAGTAATGGCTCAGCCACAAAGTCACGAAGACACTAAAATTATAATATAATTCATATCTCTTCTTTGTGTCCTGGTGCCTTGGTGGCTGAACTGTCAGCTTATCGGTTTTTTCTTATGAAAATCCGTTGCCTGCTCAAAATTGTACCCCACTTTTAAAATTTTCTCCTCTCCAAAATGGCTGCCCATTATCTGAAGCCCGATGGGAAGGCCCTCTTTAGAGAATCCGCATGGAACCGACATGCCGGGTATTCCGGCAAGATTTGCAGAAAGTGTAAATATGTCGGACAGATACATGGTGAGCGGATCATCAATATTTTCCCCTATCTTAAATGCCGGTGTCGGGGCCACAGGGCATAATATTACGTCACAGGAATCAAAGGCTTTTTTAAAATCTTCCATAATCAACGTCCTGACCTGGGACGCCTTGGCGTAATATGCATCGTAGTATCCTGCGGAAAGACAATATGTCCCGATGATTATACGGCGCTGTACCTCGGGGCCGAACCCCTTTGACCGTGTACTTTTGTACATATCCATAAGATCGGTCTTTTCCTTATCCCTGAAGCCGTACTTTACACCGTCATACCTGGCAAGGTTTGAGCTTGCCTCGGCCGGTGCAATCACATAATACGCCGCAACAGCATGTTCCGTGTGGGGAAGAGAGACTTCAATGCACTTTGCTCCTAAATTCTCAATTACCTCTACTGCATTATTCACTGCATAGGATACATCAGGATCAAGACCTTTTGTTGCACCATATTCCCTGACAATTCCTACGGTAATCCCTCTAAGACCCTGCTGGAGGGCATCCGTGTAATCGGGCACATCCTTTGGTACCGATGTGGAATCATTATTATCAAATCCTGAAACAGCGTTTAAAAGTATGGCACAATCTGTAACATCTTTAGTTAGAGGGCCGATCTGGTCAAGGGAAGAGGCAAAAGCGACAAGCCCAAAACGGGAAACCCTGCCGTATGTCGGTTTCATTCCCACAACAGAGCAGTGTGATGCAGGCTGTCTTATGGACCCTCCTGTATCTGAACCAAGGGCTCCAAGGCACATATCAGCCACAACCGCTGCTGCGCTCCCTCCGCTCGAACCGCCGGGAATGCGGGCAAGATCCCAGGGGTTGTATGTCAGTTTAAAGCCTGAGTTTTCGTTAGATGAACCCATGGCAAATTCATCCATATTCATCTTTCCGATTATTACTGCACCTTCTTTTTTGAGTTTCTGTATTACCGTGGCATCGTACGGCGGAACGAAGTTTTCAAGAATACGTGAAGCGCAGGTGGTCTTAATGCCCTTTGTACAGATAAGATCCTTAATGGCCAGGGGAATACCGGTAAGAGGCCGGCTCTCTCCCTTTGAAATGGCCTTGTCTGCAAGCTCTGCCTGTTTCATTGCCGTATCACCGGCTACCGTGATATAAGCGCTCACCTTCTTATCTACAGCATCTATTCGATCAAGAACAGCCCTGGTAATCTGAACAGAAGATATCTCTTTTTTCTTTAAAAGCCCGTGTGCTTTATGTATTGTAAGTTCATGCAGCTTCATACGGTATTCCTCTTTCTGGTTGATAGGTGATAGGAGCGCTTCGCTTAATGATCGCTCCGCTTGAAGAGCACTTCGTTTGAAGAGCGCTTCGCTTGAGGCAAAAACAAGGCCGCTTGTCACGGCGTAGCCAGAGGCGAAGCATAGAAGGCCGCTCATCAAGGCACGCAGTGCCGCTCCTCAAAGCCGTCAGGCTGCTCCTCAAGCCACGCAGTGGCGCTCCTCCAGTCCCGAAGGGACGCCTATCCCACCACTTTCGGCACAATAAAGCCGCCATCCTCTTTTTCCGGTGCGTTGGCAAGGGCGGTATCATTATCCAGGTGTGCTCTTTCCTCGTCTTCCCTAAACGCATTGTTTAAAAAAATGGCATGGGAAGTAGGAGTTACGCCTTCGGTATCAACTTGATTCAGCGTGTCGACATACTCAAGTATTTCTCCGATCTGCTCTGCAAACCTGTCAATAGACTCCTCATCCAGGTCCAGCCTGGCAAGGTCGGCCACGTGTATCACTTCCTCTTTGGTAATTTTCACAATTTGCTCCCTTTCATAGTTGCTTGTAAATTCATACCCTTAAACTGTGTTTTATATATGTTCCCGTTTTAGCTTTAATAAACACGCAAAGAGCGCTTCGCTTGATGAGCGTTTCACTTGAGGAGCACTTCGTTTAAGGATTATTGAAATTTACTTTATCATCTTTTTTTCAGCGTATTAATAAGACTATATGTTTTACGGTGAATTACTTTTGCCTGCTCTCTAATAGTCACCGCTTCTTCTCTACTGATAAGCTTTCTCCTTGTAAAAAGTTCCGTTAAAGTGAGAACTTCAAACAGTGATCCTATAGCAATATAAAGATATTGAATAAATTCCTTTTTATATTGTCTTCCCTTACCCTCTGCGATATTTTGAGCAATACTTGAGACAGCTGCTTCCAGCTGAGCAATAAGCCTAAAATGCTTGTTTTGTGGAAATCTTTCAAGAAGTTCTAAAATAAAATCAGCAAGATCAACCGCTAATTTCCAGATTTCAAGCTTTTCAAAAGGAAAAACATAGTCATCCATTTTCAGTTTCCTCAAGGCCGCAAGGCCGCTCATAAAGCGAAGCGCTCATCAAACGCAGTGCTCATTTTCTATCTATTTACCAGAAATGCTTCAAACCCGTCTTTTTTTAATCGCTCCATCGTGCCGGAAGCTTCAGCCCAGTTTTCATAAGTCCCTACTCTCACCCTGAACCATATGCCCTTATCGGGAATCACGCCAATGACCTTGTAGGCAGGATATCCTTTACTTTTCAGTTTGGCCACCATCCGGTCTGCATCCTTGGAATCCTTTAATGCAGCGGCCTGTATTGTAAGCTTTTTTTCGCCCGGTTCTTTTTTGCTTGGGCCGGGAACCCTGTCTTTCCCGGCAACCTTTGCCGGCGGAGCCTTTGCACGTATCTTTTTCTTTTTTGTTTCTTTCGCGCCCTTTTTAATAGAAGGTTTTGTCTTTGGCTTTGATAAACCGGTATTTTGCTTATTTATGTTTTTACTATCCTTTAATGCTTCATAAAAACCCAAATCTGTTTTGTCATTAGCCTCATCCGAATCGATTTTTGCCTGGCTTCGCTGCTTCTCGATGCTCTCCTGTTTTAAGACAACCAGCTCTTTTTGAAGTTTATCTATATCAAATGCAACAGGAACGGTTCCTCTACCAATAATAATACCTATAACAAACATCAATGCGGAAACAAAAAATACAAAACAAAGCCACATGGCAACCTGCTTGCGGTTTGTCCTTGAGGAAGGTTTTTTCTTATCTGCTGTATCGTTTTTTGCCATTAGAATTTTCACCGCAGAGTCGCAGAGAACGCTAAGATTATTTTTTATTTTCCGTTGAGATACGGAAAATAAAAAGTTGCATCCGCCTTTGTATTATTCCACTAAGTTGTTTACAATTCGGACTATTCCATCTTTCATAACAGGAGTATTAAAATTTAAAAGTAACCCTAAATTAATACCTGATAATTTGAGATATGTTAAAAGTTGTGCTTTATGAATTGGTTCAATCTTCTCGCACGACTTTAGTTCGAGGATAATTGCATTTTCAACAATTACATCCAGCCTGTAACCACAATTCAGTTCTTTCCCTTTATAGTTTACAGATAAAGGCTTCTGGCTTTCAAACGATAATCCTCGAAGAGTCAGTTCATGGCACATGCATTTTTCATATGTCGATTCAAGCAATCCCGGCCCAAGAATTTTATGAACTTCTATTGCTGAGCCTATAATCATACTGCTTAATTTATTTATTTGAATCATAATCCAAAAGTAGCAATAAATCTTTTCCTTTCAAGTATTTCTGTTCCGTAGCATTGAGTGTTTTTGCTTTCCGCCCTTTCAGCGGAAAGCAAAAAAATAAAAACCTCTGCGCTCTCTGCGGCTCCGCGGTGAACAGTTACATAAGACTACATCCTCTCTGGGGCAGATACACCCAGCAGGGTCAAGCCGTTTCGGATAACCTTTTGAACCGCCGCGACAAGATAAAGCCTGCCACGGCTCAACAAAGGATCATCAGTCAACACCCGGTGTTTATTGTAATAGGCATGAAACAAGGAGGCAAGGTTCATAAGGAAAAATGTTATCCGGTGCGGTTCCATAAGTTTTGCACTATTTTCTATCGTCTCCGGGTAACGGGCCAGTGCTTTCATCAATTCTACTTCCTCAGACTGTATTATCATGGCGATGGCCTCGTCATCGATCACAATGTCGCTTATTTCTCTTTCTGCGGCTTTTCTGATAATACTTGATATGCGCGCATGCACATACTGTACATAATAAACAGGGTTATCGCTGGTTTTTTTCTTTGCAAGTTCCAGGTCAAAATCAAGGGGGCTGTCATAGTGGCGCGTCAAGAAAATAAATCTTGCGGCATCACGTCCTACTTCGCTTATTACATCCTTTAAAGTGATAAATTCACCGGCTCTTGTGGACATTGCCACAGGCTCTCCGCCACGCAGGAGATTTACAAGCTGAACTAATATTACCTGAAACTGATTTCGATCTTTCCCTGAAGCCTCTACGCAAGCAGTCAGACGCGGTATATATCCATGATGATCAGCGCCCCAGACATCTATGACCAGATCAAATCCCCTCTCATACTTTTCCTGGTGATAGGCTATGTCTGAGGCAAAATATGTCTTTTCTCCATTTTTCTTTACAACGACACGATCCTTTTCATCACCATAGTCGCTTGTTTTAAACCACAGCGCACCCTCATTTTTATAAACTATTTCCTTTTTTTTAAAATCGTTTATTACCGACTCTACCTTCCCTGAATCATACAGGCTTTGCTCGCTGAACCATACGTCAAACTTGACACCAAAAAAATCAAGGTCCTGACGGATTCCTTCAAGAATTTCTTTGGCCGCCAGCCTTGCACAATATGAAACAGCCGTCTCTTCATCCTGTTCAAGGAATTTATTTCCATCAGCATCTTTTATTTTTATCGCAATATCCCGTATATAATCTCCCTGGTAACAGGTGGCAGGAAACTCGATTTTTTCTCCGAAGAGTTCCCTGTACCGGTAAAAAACGGAACGTCCCAGGGTGTTAATCTGCCTCCCTGAATCATTTATATAATATTCCTTTTCAACATCATATCCGCAAAAGGCAAGGATATTTCCTACGCTGTCACCTACGGCGGCACCACGACCGTGCCCGACATGGAGCGGTCCGGTAGGATTGGAGCTGACAAATTCCACCTGGATTTTTTCCCCTTTTCCCAAGTTTGAAGACCCGAAACGGGCATTCTCTTCATGGATCCTGAATAAAACAGGATACCAGGATGACTCTTTTAGATAAAAATTAATAAACCCCGGGCCGGCGATTTCAACTTTAGAAATTATCTGATTTCTGTCACCTAAATTTCCGGTTATTGCTTCTGCAATTTTCCTGGGAGACATTTTTTGTGAAGAAGCCATAATCATAGCAGCGTTTGTTGAAAAATCACCATGAACCTGTGATTTCGGCTCTTCAATTTGAATATCCGGAAATTCAGAAGAAGGCAATTTCCCTTTTTTATGCGCTTCTTTTAAAGCCTCATAGATCAATTGTTTAATTTTCTGTTTCATATTGTTTTCCTGTTCAACTTTTGTTTGATAATTTCCAGCTCTTTGTTTTTTGGTTGAAGGGCTTTTCAATCGTCAGTCAACAATCGCCAACCCAGACAATCAATAATCGTAAGCCGTTTTCACTTCCAAGTCAAGAAGCATTGGCAGCACTATTTTTTTTATTTGACACCGAATAGCATCTCAGATAAAGGATATATAATCGGCTGGCAGAAGCCTGCCCTTAAAAGCTTTTCAATAATTTCACAGCTTAAACCACGAAGGTATAGAGTATCACGAAGATACAAGTTAGCCCGTGGTTTTTTTGTTTCATAGGGGAGGTAATTATGTACAAAGACATTTTTTCAGCTTTATTAATCACATCGTTCATTTTTTCCGGCGTAACTTCGGCTTCCGCCCATTTCGGCATGGCAATTCCTTCGGACTCCATGGTTATGCAGCAAGAAAACAGAACGGTTAATCTAAAGCTTTCTTTTTCTCATCCTTTTGAAGGCCAAGGCATGGAACTTGTTAAACCAAAAGTTTTTGCCGTAATAGCCAACGGCAAAAAGAAGGACCTTTTGGGCAGCCTCAAAAAAACAAAGGTCATGGGCAATACAGCATGGGATATAAATTACAAAGTCAAAAGACCGGGTGTTTACATGTTTTATATGGAACCAGAGCCATACTGGGAACCGGCCGAAGACTGCTTCATTATCCATTACACCAAGACGATTGTGACGGCTTTTGGGGATGACGAAGGCTGGGATGAAGAAGTCGGTTTAGAGACGGAAATTGTTCCTCTTTCAAAGCCTTTTGGACTTTATGCCGGAAATGTTTTTCAGGGGATCGTAAAGCTTGACGGGAAACCGGTTCCCTATGCTGAAGTTGAAGTGGAATACTACAACAAAGACGGAAAATCTAAAGCCCCTACTGACTATATGGTAACCCAGACCATCAAGGCGGACAAAAACGGAGTTTTTACCTATGCTGCTCCAAAGGCGGGCTGGTGGGGCTTTGCAGCGTTAAACGAGGCAGATTATAAACTAAAGTTAAAATCCGGCGAAAAAAAAGGTGTGGAACTCGGCGCAGTTATCTGGGTTAAATTCCACGACTGGAAGTAACGATAAAATTATGCATATCTCTGAAGGTGTTTTATCAGCACCGGTTCTTATCTCAGGTGGGGTACTTGCAGCGGCAGGCACTGCAATCGGATTGAAAAAATTCGATTATGACCGCATCGCCCATGTAAGTATCCTGTCTGCCTCATTTTTTGTGGCATCTTTAATTCATGTTCCCATCGGCCCTTCAAATGTTCACCTCGTCCTAAACGGCGTTGTCGGGCTTTTGCTGGGATGGGCTGCCTTTCCCGCCATCCTGGTAGCCCTGACGCTTCAGGCAGTTATCTTCCAGTTCGGCGGTATCACCTCTCTTGGTGTAAATACTATCATTATGGCAACTCCGGCAGTTATTTGCTATTATATGTTCAGTCCTATGATCTGGGAAAAACCGGTACTCTCCTGGATTTCCGGTTTTGCAAGCGGCTTTTTTGCTGTTTTTATGAGTGCTATTCTGGTAGGCATTGCACTAATGTCCACAGATGAAAATTTTCTGGAGATCTCATGTTTGGTTGTTATTGCTCATACTCCGATAATGGTAATCGAAGGGATCGTTACAGCTTTTTTCATAACTTTTTTGAAAAAGGTTCAACCTTCGATGCTGCCGGGATTTTCGCCGGATGGCGATTGAAAAGATTTACCAC
>DAOWEJ010000105.1 GCA_030638575.1 Deltaproteobacteria bacterium
AATTGTCATCAGGATCAGGCGCAACTGCTGTGCAGTCACCGCCGTGCGGAACCACCTGCGTGGTTGTACCAAGAATACTTCCACCCGCGTTAGCCACAAATTCCACCGTGTATGTGTCAATGGCAAAGTTCGCATAGATCGTCATAGGCGAGGTAACATTCGTCACAGTCAGTGGATCTTCAGTGCCTGTATGATCGCCTGTCCAGTCGACAAAGTGATAATTGTCATCAGGATCAGGCTCAACTGCTGTGCAGTCACCGCCGTGCGGAACCACCTGCGTGGTTGTACCAAGAATACTTCCACCCGCGTTAGCCACAAATTCCACCGTGTACGCCAAATATTCGTAGGCACCCATATCAACGATCGGGATCCCTAAGACACCGGCGTTGCCAGTATCTCCAGTCGCGGGGTCATCAAAGCGACGCGGGTTGTCGTCCAGATCGTTCGGGATCACCTCGCCTGTGTCGGTATCGTTATCAAGATCTGCTAAATCGTCTGG
This sequence comes from Deltaproteobacteria bacterium, assembly GCA_030638575.1. Classification (GTDB taxonomy): domain Bacteria; phylum Desulfobacterota; class Desulfobacteria; order Desulfobacterales; family JAUWMJ01; genus JAUWMJ01. The sequence goes on from DAOWEJ010000105.1 coordinate 500, forward strand.
AAGTGCATCGTTGTCGGCCGCATCAATAGCCGGAGATCCTGCAACTATATGATAGTCAAGAACCCCGGCGAAATCAGGATCCTGGCTAATATTCCCGTTACCGGCATATCCTGTCTGATCAATATCGGAGTAAGAAACATCAGGCGTACCGCTAAAAGTATAGATCTCATTCCCATCAGTAGTTGCTGTATCTCCCCACAGGATGCAGTTTGTGATGACGGGGCTGGATGCATAGTTAAAGATCGCGCCACCGTAGTTTGCGTCGTTTTCCGAAAAAGTGCAGTTTGTGATAATGGGGTTGGATGTGTCGTTCCTGATTGCCCCCCCCTGGTAATCTGTGTTATTTCCCGAAAAAACGCAGTTTGTGATGATGGGGTCAGAGCCGCTGTTGCAAATCCCGCCGCCTTCCCCGCCGGTATTTAGGGAGTTATCCCAGAAGGTACAGTTGGTTATGATGGTAGAAGGTGAAGTCCTGTTGTAGATCGCGCCGCCGTTGTCTGCGCCGTTATCTGAAAAGCTACACCTGGTAATCATGGTATCTACTGAGTAAATGTAGATCCCACCGCCGTCCCCTGCGGTGTTTCCCGAAATAATACAGTTGGTGATGGTAACAGTGGATGGCGAGTTGATCATGAAAATCCCGCCGCCCAGGGTTGTAGCCTCGTTTGATTGAACGGTGCAGTTGGTAATAGTGGGGGAGCAAGCTTCGATGAAGATTCCCGCACCGCGATCATTTATGCTACCACCATTAGCAAGACCTCCGGTGATAGTAAATCCATCTATGGCTGCATCTGCGGTCATATAAAAACAGTGATAAACCGCATTATTCCCATTCACCGTGGTCACAAATGTTTCCCAGTCCCTGTCCCCCCAGCCGGGATCTCCACCCGTGGGGAAACCACCATAGATATAAACCGCCTTGTCCACATCAATTTGAGAGGTAAGGGTATATGTACCTTCCCTAACCCAGATTTCGTCGTCCGCCACGGTCGCCACATCGTCTATAGCCGCTTGAATTGTCTGAAAGGCCAGAGCCCAAGTTGTTCCATCTCCCCCGCCGGCCGCACCCACATCCACGTAAACCGTATCAGCTTGAGCGCTGGATAATGGGCTTAGCGTAAAAGCAAGTACGCAAAAAACCGCCAACCACAAAACCTTAATAATACGATTATTTTTTACCTTAAAAAGACCTCTCATGTTTACCTTCATTTTTTCCTCCTTTTGTAGTGGAATGGATTCGATTTTATTATTTTTTATTAGACAGGATTTATAGGATTCTTTGTTTATGACTTTCCAGAAGAAAGTCATAAAATTCCCCAGTTAAATGGTCCTTCGGAATTTAACGCGGCAGGCGGGCCCCGGTTAAATTCGCTTCGCTCCTCATTGGCATGAATTTAACAAGGCAGGCCTGCAGCAAACAGTATGACATAAGAAATTTTGAACTCTGAGGGTGGTTATAAGCAATTGATGTGCCAAACGGGCTGATTTTCCTTTTAAAATATAATATTTATATTTAGATGAATTATCAGCAGGTTAGTCAACAGGTTGTAAACTGTGATCATATAAACTACAAGTGTTTTTCAGGGGTTTGGTTAGAGTAGGTAAATTATTACATAATGAGACCTTTGAAAAACGGCACTTTTCGAAGTCTTGCGCTTATCTGCCCGATTTCTGCGTCAGGCTCAAATTTCGGCACTTTTGTGAAGCTTTAGCGCTATCCTCGATCCGCCTTAGGTGGACCTGTGGTTGATCCGCCTTGGGCGGATCGCCTTCCTTGAACTCGAACAAAAATTACCATTTTTCAAAGGTCTCATTATAATAAGTAAATATAGGTAATTCATTACACATTTTATGAAATAAATTGCACTTTGAAATTTTAAATCCGAACGAAAACTGCATCGCTTCGCGAAGTTTTTACTGCCCAAAGGGCATGCAACCTTTTCCTGGCTTCCTACCCTCCCAGCTTTTTCCCATTTACTTCGTCTTTAATACGCTTTACATGACCCCGGCCTAAGCCTTTTACTTCACAACCGAGTTCAAAGTATCGTCGAATCTTGTTATCATCAAGCAGGCCAAAGCAATCGATAACAGCTGCAGGGCGGCCTATAAATTCTACCACGGTCTCCGGACTTAACTCCATGTATTCCTGGTGTCTGACGGCAAGCACAACTGCATCAGCGCCATGGAGTGTATCTTGTAAGTCTTTTTGAACACGAATTTCATTAAGATTTTCCTGGTTGCGGAAGAACCTTGCCATGGAGTGGCCGGGTGCAGGATATGTATCCTGTTTTTCAAGTTCCCACCAGTGTTTGACATATGGATCGTGAACAACGACATCTCCTCCCATTTCCGTTATTTTCCTGACGATAATCTCAGATCCGCTGTAACGCGTATCTCCCACATCCTCCCTGTATGAGACTCCAAGAACGGCAACCCTTGAAGCAGCAACGATTTTTCCCATGTTCCGAAGTGCATCCCGAACCAGTTGGGCCACATGAAGTGATCTGGTATCGTTTATGTTAATAGAGGACGGTGTGATCTGAAAAATATCATCTTCAAAGCCCATGAGTGTGTGATAGGCCCATACACCCAACCCGCCGTCTTTTGGCAGGCAGTATCCACCGATTCCGGGCCCTGGAAAAATAATATTTGAATGGGTTGGCCGAACCTTAATGGCTTTAATCACTTTTGTCAGGTCCACACCATTTCTTTCGGAAAACAGACTCCACTCATTTAAAAAAGCAAGTATTGAAGCGCGATAAGAATTCTCTACTATTTTGCACGTTTCGCTTTCAATGGGACGATCCAACACCGTAAGAGGATATTTATCCACATTGATAATATTTGACAGGAAATCGGTAACACGTTTGCGCGCTGCTTCGTTGATACCACTGCAAACCCGCCAAAAATCGCGGATGGAAGCCACATAATTTCGACCAGGCATGACGCGTTCAAAAGAATGGGCAAGAAGCGGTTCTGTATTTTGAAGGCCTCGATTTTCGAAGGACTTTTTGATAATGGGGTAGGCCACGTATTCAGTTGTACCTGGAGGAACAGTCGTTTCTATTAAAACCAGGCATTCGGGGTTAATTCTCTCCCCTATAGTTTTCAGGCTGCTTTCCAGGGCTTCAATATCGGCACGACCCTGCATGACATTGCCGAAAGTTTCCTTGTAATAGTCACACTGAACATCCACGACAACAATATCGGCAAGGGCAAGGACATCGTATGTATATGTCGCCGTCAATGTCTTTTTGTCATTAACACATCGGTAAATCAAAGGCGCCACTTCCGGATCTTCTGCTTCTACCGGAGCAATTCCGCGGTTGAGATAAGGAATTTTCCAAAAGGATCTAACTGAAGGTCTCTGCATACCGATGACAAAATATTTTGGATCTCCGGAATCAGAGGAAATTGAGTCTGCAACGACTCCTGCCATAACAGCACCTACAAAGCCAACACCCATTACAACAACAATTTCCCGCCCCATAAGTCGTTGCTCGTTGATAACTTTTTGCAGTCGCTTGAATTCTTCTTTGTAATCTTCTTCACATGGAAGCTGGAAGGTTTCACCGGAAGGGCAAATGGAAACCGCTTGTTCAGCTTGATCAGTTTCAGTTTTAACAGTCAGTTCTCTTGGTTGTTGCATTTTATCTCCTGTGTTGAGTGGAATGGATTCGATTTTATTCTTAATAATTTAGACAGGATCTACAAGATTAACTGGATTTGTTTTTCCAGGTTGTATTGGTATGTCATAGAAAGTAACGAATTGTCTGCGCTATATGAACTTACACGGGTGTTTTTTCCGCTGAAAGCGGATTATGTTTTTCCGGTTTCTTCCGGAAACCGGAAAACAAACATCCTGAAAATCCTGTAGATCCTGTCTAACTTATTTCTCGTATAACCCTGGCGGGATTGCCGGCAACGATTACTTCATCCGGAACGTCCTCGATCACCACACTGCCTGCACCAACAATTGAACCGGCTCCTATTGTTATTCCGCACATTATGGTTGCATTGGAACCGATGGATGCTGCCTGCTTTACAATAGTTGGAACAACCTCCCAGTCTTCTTCTGTTTGAAGGCCACCTGAATCACTGGCAGCCCTCGGAAATTTATCGTTAATGAACATCACACCGTGACCGACAAAAACGTCGTCTTCAATGGTTACGCCTTCGCAAATGAAGGTGTGGCTGGAAATCTTACAGCGGTTTCCGACTGAAGCGTTTTTCTGCACCTCTACAAATGCTCCTATCTTTGTGTCATCTCCTATCCGGCAACCATAGAGGTTAATAAAACTACCTAAAAATACATTTTTGCCAAGGATGACATCAGGTGCTATTTTTTTTGTTTCCATATTATTTATTGAATTTTTTTAGACAGGATTAACCCCGGTGAAATGGTTTTTAATTTCACTGGGCAGGCAGGATAGACTGGATTTTCTGTTCACGGCTTTCCAGAATAAAGCCATGAAATACAATCGCCTTCGGCGAAGAAAAGATAATGACATGCATTATTTATAGCACATTACATTGGTCGTATTCATATCAAATGAAAGTTTAAAAAATAAGCTATATTAACAGTCTATTTCCGCTGAAAGCGGATTAAGTTTTCCCACTTCCATCCAGCCGTCGCAGCTTGGCAGATGCTATGGCGAGGCAAGCAGCGAAGTGGGAAAGAATAAAAATTATCCTGAAAATCCCTGGCCCAGACCTGGTTTTAAGAATAACACCTAACTGAAGCTATTATCTAACACTTAATAACAACATATAAACGAAACTGCTCTCGTCGCGCCAGGGCAGGCTTGTAAATCCTGTCAGCTAATAATTTGTTCAAGAAATATCAACAGGAGCACCCTGGTTTTTCAGGGATTCTTCTGAGGCCACCAGAATTTTAACCACTTCAAGGCCTGCAACTCCGTCTGTCTCCGGCTGTTTTCCATTTAAAATACAATCTGCAAAATGTTCTGCCTCCATTGCCAAAGCTTCGCAGTCGTCCAGTTTTGGGGCAAGCATATCACCTACTCTATACTGGACTTTCAGGTGATACAAATCCTCTTTTGTCTCATAAAGATCGACGCCCTTGTCATAGATCTTTATTTTTTCGCTCGGCTCATTATCATCATAAAGAACCATTTTAGCAGTACCCCCGATCAATGTCTGGCGTAGCTTAACAGGTGATACCCAGCTGACGTTGATATGAGCCACGATATTTTTTTCCATGTAAATCGTAAGAAGGGACTTGGGGACTATGCCGTTTCCATAAAAATGCGATCCGGTTGCGGATACGGCAACCTTTTTAAAGGGCATTAAATAATCCATTATCGAAATGTCGTGTGGTGCCAGATCCCAGACAACATTTACATCCTGCTGAAAAAGACCCAGGTTCATCCGTGTGGAATCATAGTATATCAAGTCGCCCAGCTCGCCCTTTTCAATGATTTCTTTTATCTTACGAACCGCTCCGGTATATACAAAAGTATGGTCAACTAATAAAACCTTGTTTTTCTTCTGTGCAAGATCAATTAACTCTTCACCCTGCTCAACCTTCTCAGTCATGGGCTTTTCCAACCATACATGTTTACCTGATAAAATAGCATTTTTAGCCAATTCAAAATGTGTTGAAACCGGGGTAGCGACAGCGATTGCATCAAGTTGGGTATCGTTAAAAAGCTCTTCGACATTGCTGACCAGTTTCACATTAGGATACAATTTACCGGCAGCCTCCAACCGGTCTGGAGAAAAGTCACATATTGAAGAAAGTTCTATTTCAGAGTTGTTGTTAAAGTTTCTGGCCAGGTTCGGCCCCCAATAGCCATAGCCTATTAGTCCTATTTTTATCATGATATATCTCCTTATTATTTAAAAGAGGAATGGATTCGATTATATATCGTTTGGTGGACAGGATTTACAGGATTTTTTGGATTGTTTTTGTTGTTTTCAGTTTCCTGAAGAAACTGAAAACACACAATCGCCTTCGGAGAAACTTATTTATTTTCCAAATAAAAAACTCCGAATAGTTACGACTAAATTAAGTTTGCTTTATCTAATGACCAAAAGACTTTTTTACCGTAGCAAGCGGAACTTTTTTTGGGTTTTTAGCGGCTCAGCAATAAATAGGTCGTCAAAAAGCGTAGCTTTGTATTGTAGCAATAAATGTTTAATTCTTCGCCGGAGGCGAATGGAACTTTCAGGCTTTCTTCCGGAAAGCCTGAAAAAACATCTTGTCCATCCTGTTAATCCTGTCAAAAAATTACACTAAAGATCAAATCCATTCCTATTTATTATTCATGAATTCTTTTATAGATTCTGCAACGTATTCAATCTGTTCTTTTGACAATTGAGGGTACATTGGAAGAGAAATCAAGCGGCCGGCCACATTTTCGGTGACCGGAAATGCTCCTTCTTTAAACCCAAAATGCGCATACGCCTTTTGAAGATGCAACGGTGCGGGATAGTGTAAGCCTGTTGCAATTCCCTTATCGCCTAGGAACTGTTGCAGGCGGTCACGATCATCTATTAAAATAACGTAAAGGTGGTAAACCGATACGGCAAAATCAGCTTCTACCGGTATGGTGACTCCTGGAATTTCAGACAGGAGTTCGTTGTAATAAGCGGCATTTTCCCTGCGAGAACGGTTCCAAGCACCGAGTCTTTTAAGCTTTATGCGTAATACACCGGCCTGGATGGCATCGAGGCGGCCATTGTATCCTTCGATTTGGTGAAAATATTTCTTTTCTTGGCCATGGTCTCTGATCATGCGAATCTTATCAGCGATTTCATCGTCCTGTGTCACAACCGCACCTGCTTCTCCAAATGCGCCCAGATTCTTTCCCGGATAAAAACTGAAACATCCCGCAATACCCATAGCTCCGGCCTTCTTTCCCTTATATAAAGCACCATGTGCCTGGCATGAGTCTTCAATAACGACCAGGTCATGCCTTTTAGCGATATCGAGGATTGGGTCCATATCCGCCGGCTGACCATATAAGTGAACAGGGATAATTGCTTTTGTCTTTTCAGTAATTTTGTCTTCAATCTGAAAAAAATCGATATTGGAAGTATCAGGGTAAATATCAACAAAGACAGGAACAGCACCGACCTGGGAAATTGCTTCTGTTGTTGCAATAAAAGTATTCGGCACCGTTATTACTTCATCACCCGGACCGACCCCGACTGCCATGAGAGCAAAACGAAGCGCGTCGGTTCCAGAACCGACCCCCACACAAAATTTACTGTCACATAAACTTGCGAACTCTTCTTCAAAACCGGACACCTGTGGGCCTCCGATGAATGAGGCGTTCTCCATAGCATCAGTCACCATGGGTAAAACTTCCTGTTCAATCTCTCTATACTGAATTTTCAGGTCAAGAAAAGGTACTTTCATAATGATTCTTCTCCTTGAATTTTATTTTTATCGACAGGATTAACCCCGGTGAAATGGTTTTTAATTTCACTGGGCAGGCAGGGCAAGCAATCGCCTTCGGCGAACAAGAGATAATGACATGCATTTTATAGCACATTGCATTGGTCGTATTCAGATCAAATGAAAGTTTAAAAAATGAGTTGTATAAACAGTCTATTTCCGCTGAAAGCGGATTAGATTTAATCACTTCCATCCGGGAAGTGATTAAAATAGAAACTATCCTGTATAATCCTGTCAATCCTGTCTAATATTTAATTTAGTTTTGTTAGGAGGATCAGGAGTTGCTCTGCAACCTTTTTCCGGCCTGTTTCATTAAGGTGACCACCGTCGTAAGTGTATTCCGGGACAAGGGTATAATAAGTTTTTCCGCTTTTTGTAAATGACGAACGCGTCCCATCGGGAAAAGTTGATTCTATCTTTGCGAGGTCGAAGATGGGAGCTTTCCCATCGTATTCTTGAACAAGCATCTCATTGAAGAGACTCCTTTTTATATTGTCATGATAGTCAAAAACAGGTCTGCCGATAATCTTCTTTATTGCATTCTTGGCGCTCCTGATCAAACCCTGAAGGCCGACTGGTTTGGAAGTGAGGGGTACGGTAACATGAACAAATGTTGTATTCGGATAAGCGTCTATTAATTTTGAAAGAGTATTTTTATAGTCATTGAAAATATTCCGAATTTCGGTTCCAGCCCTTACATCCACATAACAGAATTTAAAAAAGGCGATGTCCGCTTCCTTACCGATACCTCTATCCATAAAATTTGCAAAGGCGTCTATTTTTGATCCTGGATCAGTATTCTTACCAACCTTTGAATGTGCAAAAAGGCCAGATTTAAAATCAGATTGGTCGGTAGTTTCAATAATATTTAGCTTAATCTGAGGATTTTCTTTCATAAGGTCTTTGATGCCGTCTATGATATTGAAACCTACTGACTGGTGGCCAAAATATATCTTTTTTTGAGAAAGTTTTTCCCATTTAGCAGTCGGAATATCTTTTACGCTGGGAAATCGAGCTGCTTTTTCTGGCATTTCTCCTCCACTGCAACTGATTAATAAAAATGAAAACAAAGTTATTATTAATAGAGATTTGTTGTTTAGTGTCATTTTAGCCTCTCTGTGTTTGACAGGAATTACAGGATTTTCAGGATTGATTTGGTTTTTGGGTTTCTCAGTTTCCCCCTGCCCGCCATTGCTCTCGCGCAGGCGAGGCGGGCGGGGATGAAACTGAGAAAATACCCCAGGTTAAATACGCTACGCTGTCTTTTTTAAAGAATTTAACAAGGCAAGCAATCGCCTTCGGTGAAGAAAATAGGTATTATTACTTTCGGCTGAAAGCGGATTAAGTTTCAGCACTTTCTTCCAGAAAGTGAGGGGAATAATAACTATCCTGAATATCCCTGGCCCAGACCTGGTTTCAAGAACAACAGTTAACTGAAGCCAGTATCTAACACTTAATAACAACATATAAACGAAACTACTCTCGTCGCGCCAGGGCAGGCCCCGGTACCATCTGCCGGAGCTACAGGGCAGGCATGTTCATCCTGTCAAAGATAAAAATACTTTAGACGCTTATACAGCTCCGCCTTCTGGATTACATACCTTGATGTAATCAAACTATATGTTATTACTACATTATTTAAACACAAACTTAAATTTTCATGAGAAGAGGTAATTATGCTCTGAAGCGTTGTTATAAGCAATTGATGTGCCAAAACGGATGATTTAGAATTTAAATTGCTGTATTATTATATATTAATATTTCAGACTGTTATGTGACAGTTTGTGTAATTAATAATATAAATGAAATAGGCCTTTTAAAGATGTGGTTAGAATGGGAAGGTTATTACACAATAACAGGGAAAGATAGGTAATTTATTGCACATTTTATGAAACTTATTACACAAACAAGGCTGGAAAGCTTGGAAACCAGGAAGCTTGGAAGCTGAATAGACCGAAATTTAGTATACTAGTGATAAAAAAGAATGATCCTGAATATTATTGCCTGCCCCGTAGGGAGGAACTATCGTACTGGGGTGTGTCTGCCTGCCCCGTGGCTCCGGCAGATGGTCCCGGGGTGGCTAATTGTTAACGGGCGGTCTGCCTATACTGAAATACGCAAAGCCTTGGTCTGCAACAAATGATGGGGAATAGAGATTTCGGCCATCAAAGATTACCGGTGCTGTTAATCCCTTTTTAATGCGTTTAAAATCCGGATTTCGAAACTGGTTCCAGTCTGTTACCACGGCCAAGGCATCAGCACTTTCCAGGACTTCATATTGATTTTTGAGGATCTTTACAAGAGAGTTATCTGCAAGAGCTTTTTTTGCATTTTCTCCGGCAACAGGATCGAAAGCACGTATCTGCATACCCTTGGAAGTCAACTCCGTAATAATTTCTAAAGAAGCTGATTCGCGAATATCATCAGTGTTTGCTTTAAAGGAAAGCCCCCAAAGCGCCAGGGTTTTGTTTTTTACACCGTTTTTACCGGAAAAATAATCCTTTATCTTATCAGCCAGAACCTTTTTCTGCCTCGTATTGACCTCGTCCACAGCTGTAATGAGTTTTGGTTCGTAGCCGTTTTCCTGTGTTGTATTAATAAGCGCTTTAACATCTTTCGGAAAGCATGAACCCCCGTAACCTACACCCGGGTATATAAAATGGTAGCCGATACGGTGGTCGGAACCGATACCGATTCTTACATCACTTACATCTGCACCTACGTGTTCACAAATGTTGGCGATTTCGTTCATGAAGGAAATTTTGGTTGCCAGCATGCAGTTGGCGGCATACTTGGTCAGTTCTGCACTTTTTATACTCATTACAATCATCTTTTCGCGACTGCGTGCAAACGGCGCATACAAGGTCTCCATCAGTTTAGAGGTGCGGATATTGTCCGTCCCTAAAATTACTCTGTCAGGTTTCATAAAATCGTTGATTGCATCGCCTTCTTTTAGAAATTCAGGATTTGAAACAACATCAAATTCAATATTAATCCCCCTTTTTTCAATCTCTTCCTGAATAATTTTTTGCACCTGATCTGCCGTTCCTACCGGAACAGTCGATTTATTTATTATGATCTTGTATTCATTCAAAGTTCGACCGATTTGAGATGCCACCTGATAAACATAGGAAAGGTCGCAGGAGCCATCAGGTTTTGAGGGTGTACCAACACAATTTAATATAAACAAAGCGTCTTCAATACCATCTGTCAGGTTAGTTGAAAAAGTTAGTCGTCCTTGTTCAATATTTCTCTTTACGAGCTGTTCAAGGCCTGGCTCATATATATGTATTTTTCCTGATTTTAGCTTATCGATTATTACTGAATCAATATCAATGCAGCAGACATCATTGCCCATTTCTGCGAAACAGGCTGCCGTAACAAGTCCTACATATCCGGTTCCTACTATGCAAATATTCATGATCTATAGTCTTCCTTTCAAAAATTGAATTGATTCTATTTTATGTTCTTTTATTAGACAGGATTATACAGGATAGTTTTTATTTTAATCACTTCCCGGATGGAAGTGATTAAATCTAATCCGCTTTCAGCGGAGGTAAAAATTACATGGTGCGTAGCTTGCAATTCATCAATATAGCATAATAATACTTTCGCCAAAGGCGAATTGCACTTCATAATTTTCATCCAGCCGTCGCATCTTGGCAGATGCTATGGCGAGGCAAGCAGGAAAATTATGAATTAATCAATGTAATCCTGTAGATCCTGTCTATTAAGCAGTTAATAAGATCGAATCCATTCCTCTGTAGTATTTAATAAGTTTTTATGGCAATTGTTATCTGGCTATTATCTTCTTGCACCCGTTTCGATCAATTTTGCCATTGGTATTTTTTGGAAGAGAACGAACTAATTTAATAGAGCTGGGCAATTTATATTTTGGCAAACTATCAGCACAAAGACTCATGATTTTTTTTTCGCTGCTGGTTCCATTTTTTGGTACTGCCAGGGCAATTAGTCTGTTGCCCAACAGTTCATCCGGTATTCCTATAACTGCAGTTTCAATAACGAGCTCTGTGGCCATTAACACATCTTCGATTTCTTGCGGGTTGATCCGGTGTCCACCAACTTTCAGCAAATTGTCACTGCGCCCGCTAACATAAAAATACCCTTCTTCGTCATAGTAGCCCAAATCTCCTGTGTGGTATCCGTTTTTATCCAAAACAGCGGATGTTGCCTTGTTATCCTTCCAATAGCCCTGCATAATATTATAACCTGAAGCTACAAGTTCCCCTTTCTGCCCGGTTTGAAGTTTCTTTCCTTGTTTATCTAAAACCCGCATCGCGACTCCAGGAATCGGTTTGCCGATAGAAGCCATTTTATCCGTAAATCGATCAGGCTCAAGGTAAGTAAGTCTGGCAGACGCTTCTGTTGCACCATACATAATATAGATCTGCGTGTGTTCAGGTAATACCTGCCGAAGTTCTTCTTTAATCTTACTGGACATATGCCCGCCGGCTTGAGAGCAATAACGCAATGAACCAAGCCTGTCACGATAGTTTTTCAAAGGGGAACGATGAAGAAGATAGGCATAGGTGGAAGGTACACCCGAAAAACCGGTAACCTTCTCATCTACTATCTGCTTTATAACTGCCGCAGGAAAAGCGAACTTATTATTGATAACTACGGTTCCTCCAACTGCAAAGTGCGTATTCAAAAGAGACTTTCCCATCACGTAGAAAAAAGGAAGTACTACCATCTGGATGTCTTTATGCGTCAGGTTCAGATACCTGCAGATCGATTTAGTATTTGACACAATATTTCCATGTGACAGCATTACTCCTTTTGGTTTTCCGGTAGAACCTGAAGTATAAATAATGCTTGCAAGATCTGAATCTCCAATCGAAATGTCAGGATTAAAAAATTCATCATTTGTAATGATATCTTCCCATGAAATAAGAGCAAAAGGATAAGATGACCAGTTCTGCTTTGGATATTTTAATAATAGCGCTTTTATATTATAAGGTTCAAGATCCGTTGCTTTAAGGAGTCTTTCGAATCTTGAAGAAGAGATAATTACTTTAGGCTCCAGTTCTTTCAAGAGAGGCTTCAGACCGTCAGGCTTCAGCTCACTGCTAAGGGGTACTGCCACTGCGCCTGCCTTAAGTATACCGTAATAGCCGGCCACATATTCCAGGCTGTTTTCTAAAACCAGTACAACACGATCACCCTTGATGATTCCAAGGTTTATGAGCCAATGGGCCAATTGATTGGCTTTTACATTTATCTGCGCATAAGTAGCCCTGATTTCTTCATGTATGAGTGCTGGTTTATCCGGAAAGATTTTTGCACTTTCTTCCAGGAAATGATGGATGAGTCTTGCTTGTTGTCCGTTGTTGTTTGTCATTTGCATAAATTTTTTCAGAAGATATTATATTACCGCCCATTCGCTCCGCTCATTCGATGCACAGAGCACGCAAAGAGTTACATCTTATTCCTTTTCGCTGAGAGGCGCGAAAAGGAATAAACCCAAGCCCTTCGGGCAGATAATGTTAAATTCGATCAACTAAAGGTTCATGATAAAATAACTTTACATTTTTATGAGTCGAGTCGCCTGCATGGCAAGGCGCGAGGAAGGCGAATTGCGAGCTATTTAACTGATGAGCAACGCAGCCAGGCGGTGCAGGCACAGACTTAATTTCTCTAATCTTCAGGTTCTACCCATACTATGTGCTCTTTATTAACAATCAGGGTTTTATCCTCCCCTTCCTTTGAGCGTGCATCAATAATAACTATAAACGGGCTGGCACTTTTCGTAAATAAGTCTGAAACTCTTTTATTTGGAGTAAGATTTACCATTCCCTGCAGGGTTCTGCCGTCTGAAGTTCTTATTGTAATTGTTTTGTATTCAGGCTTGTTGCTGCTTGGTTGCTCATTTTTTTTCATTCCGACTATACCCTCCTTATACTGTTATTTTCCTTTCCAGAAAGGCTGTTACATTGTTGATGGAATCTAAGTTTTCCGGCACAAGTTCTTCATCTTCAACACTGATTGAAAACTCTTCTTCCAGAAAAGTAACCAGTTCAAGGATTCCTGTTGAATCAATGATTCCATCTTCAAGAAATGAAGTGTCATCTCCCAAACCGTCTTCGCTTCCAAAAAGGAAGTTTTCTACAATAAATGTTTTAATTTTTTCTTTTGTTTCGTTCATTTCTATCCTTTCTTATTTATTCCACCGCAAAGGCGCTCAATTCGCTGAGATAATTAGTTTTTTGTTTTCCGTTGAGAGGACGGAAAACAAAAAAACAGTCTTTTACGGCTATTCTTCCAATTGATTAACGAGTCTAACAATACCATCTTTCATAACCGAAACATTAAAATTGAGTAGCAACCCTAATTTTTGGCCTGATAATTTCAGGTAGGATAATAGCTGAGCCTTGTGGATTGGCTCTATCTTTTCAATGGATTTCAATTCGGTAATTATTTTATTATCAATAACAATATCGAGACGGTATCCACAATCCAGTCTTTTTCTTTTATAGATAATCTGTAAAGCTTTCTGTCTTTCGAATTTTATCCTTCGAAGCTCTAACTCATAACAAATACATTCTTCGTATGCAGATTCTAACAGACCTGGGCCAAGAGTCCTATGGACTTCAATAGCCGCTCCGATTATCTTACTGCTTAGTTGATTAATGTCCATTTTTGATCTTACCTTAAATGGCAAAAAGCATCAGTAACAATGCTGTTTTTCTATTGTCGGCCTCTCAACGACAATAGAAAATTGTTCATCTCTGCGACCTTTGCGACTTTGCGGTGAATATACCTTTTATTTTTTTATTTCAGGGACGTCATCTACCAGAAGAGGTTGCAGGTGTAAATAGCGCGTAGTTAACCTTTTGGTGTCGATATCATCGTACACCCTTTGTATCTGTTCCGGCTCTAAATCGAGGTATTCAGCAACAGTCTCAACCGAAATGCCATTGTTCTTTCCATATAAGCAGAGATCCATTCTATCATAGGGAAGGGAGAAATAGAATTCATCCTGGCCCTGGGAAAGCGAATAGGTATCTGTTGTAGGCGGCCGTTCTCTGATTTCTTCGGGAACACCGAGATATTCTGCTAATTGGTATACCTGCGTCTTATAAAGATGGGCTATCGGCTTTACATCCGCAGCACCGTCACCCAGTTTTACAAAAAAGCCCTGGTCATATTCCAGGCGGTTCGGGGTCCCGGCCACAGCAAAGTTAAGTCTGTCAGCATGATAGTATTCAAGCATTTTGCGTATGCGTTGCTTGAAATTAGTCGCCGCAACAATTTCAAGATATGCCCTCAACGTAAGCCGCTTTTTTACAATAGTATTGTCAGGGCTTTGAGCAACAATTGAAAATAAATTAAAACCTTTTGTTTCAATAACGTTCGGGGTGACAATCTTAGACTTCCATCCGTCTCCGTATCCAGGGACAACCATTCGTACAGCATCATCATATCTCTTGTAGAAACCCACCGACTCGAGTATTCCGGAAATATCTTCATGAACTTTATCAACACCAAAATGATCTGCCACCATTTGGCTTAGTTCAAGGGTATCAGCGGCAGAATGACGCTCAGGCATCAACAACGCCAAAACCCGATCCCGGCCTAAAGCTTTTGCTGAAAGTGCAGTGGTGACACTGCTGTCAATGCCACCGGAAAGCGCGACGATCAAGCCTCGTCGTTTAAACTGGTTTGCCGTAAAACTGATAAGTTGTTTGGTGATTTTTTCTACTTCTTCTTCCGGATCGATTATTAAAACATCTTTTGAGAATTTTTGGTTTTTCATAAATATCCTTTTTGTTTTTTATTAGCCGGCTTCCTATCTTCCCAGCTTCCCGGCCTCCTGGCCTTTTCCAAATATTTTGACATCATCCGGCTCTTGAATCGGATGAGTAGGGAAATTTTGTATAAACTGGTGATCTAAAAGCTGAGTGGAAAGAATTCCGACCATGGCCATATTCTCCCGTTCACTTAAAATTTGCCCTTCCTTCTTCCTGCATTTCATAACAAGCCTTGAAACCTTTTTATTATCAAAATAGCCGCTTCTCTTGATTGCACTTTCTGACAGCAAATCTTCCACATAATCGACAGGTTGATTACCAAAAAAACATTTACTTATGGGTGCACGATACGGTTGTTTGGGTCTGTCAATTACTTCAGCAGGAATAAGGCCGCGAGCTGCCTGCTTTAAAATGAATTTTTCCTTAAGCCCGTTCATTCGATAGCATGGCGGAACCCGGGTGGCAAACTCAACCACGCGATGGTCCAGAAATGGATAGCGTCCTTCGACGGCATTTGCCATGGCCATCCGATCTCCTTGGGAAGACAAAAGATAATTTGAAAGAAAAAGATTGATTTCAGTAAATTGGGCTCTTGACAGCGGATGCCATGACATGAAATCCGCCGGCAGCGTAGAAACAAATCTATCGAAAAATTCTTCCTGGGTTCCGGTTTCCTTCTGCAAATCATCCGAAAAGAAACCTCTCAGGTGGGCAGTATTTTGCCATCTGAGCAAGTGAGAATAAACAGGTGAGTTAGTTTCGGAAAGACTTTTTCTGAAAAATCCCTCCAGAAATGCTTTTGCCTTACCGTTTTGCTGGGCAAAAACATAGGGGTAAAGTCTTTCAAGGAGCATGGGCCGCATCCTGGAATCAGGGTTCCGTGCCCAGAACCTTCGCACCCTGTCTTCTTTGAAGATATTATAGCCGGCAAATATCTCATCAGCCCCTTCACCTGTCAGCACTACCTTGAAGTTGTTTTCTCGGACCAGCTTTGAAAGATGATAAAGGGGAGCGGGAGCTGTCCTTAGTACTGGCACTTCCGTGTGCCAGATGACTTGAGGGAAAGCCTCTCCGATATCTTTTTCAGCACACCTAATATCTCGATGTTCAGTTTCAAGGGCATTAACTGCTATTTCTTGAAAAGGAGTTTCGTCGAAACGGCTATCTGTGAAACTGACTGAAAAAGTACGAAGTAAATTGTTGAAATTGCGTTTTACGAGTGCACTGGTATAGGTGCTGTCAAGTCCGCCGCTTAGATACGCTCCAACAGGAACATCCGCACGGAGCCGAATTCTTGCAGCATCACGAAGCAAATGGTTTAATTCTTCTGTCCATTCTAATAAAGGTCGTTCACTTGGGTATTCATCACTTTGACTGTTAAAAGATAATTTCCAGTAGCGATGTGTTCTGAAACCCTTCTTAGAGAACCTGGCATAATGCCCCGGCGGAACCTGATATATATCCCCGAACGGCGTAGAAGAACCAACAGGTGTCCAGCATGTAAATATATCTGAAAGTGTCTGTGAATCGAGTTTGCGTGGAATCGTTGGGTCAGCAAACAGAGCTTTTACTTCAGAACCGAATACCAGCCGCCCGTTATTTTGGTAGTAGAAAAGAGGCCTGATACCCACCCTATCACGCCCAAGCAGCAAGGCTTCCTTTTTTTGGTCCCACAGGGCAAATGCAAACTGTCCGTTCAGGTCATTAAACATTTCCGAACCGTGTTCCTCATATAAATGCACCAGGACTTCCGTGTCGGTTTGAGTGTAAAACCGGTGGCCCCGTGCAACTAAATCTTCCCGGAGTTCCGGGTAGTTGAATATTTCACCGTTGAACACTATCCACACAGATCGATCTTCATTGTGAATCGGTTGATCTCCGCCACTTAAGTCAATGATACTCAACCTTGCATGCGCCAATCCCGCATTAGGGCTTATGAAAATACCTGAGGCATCCGGCCCCCTGTGACGAATAAGTCCGATCATCCGGCAAAGGGTGCCTTGCATGTCTTCAGCGTGATTATAATTAATTATTCCTGCTATTCCGCACATGGATTATATAGCTCATAGCTGATAGCTCAGAGTTGACAGCTCAAAGCTGATAGTTCAGAGCTCATAGGGGTTAGGTACTGACAGCTCAGAGATCAAAGCTGATAGGAGTTAGGTGATAATCATGGGTCATAACAACTAAGCCTTTAAGCTTTAATTGAATTGATGAGGCCGGAAAGCATTCTATTTATTTCTTCGGCTTCTGAATACAATTCATTATACTTTTCTCGTTTCAGCCATTTCTTCTTTAGAAATATTTGTAGCATTGTTACAGTCTCGTAAAGAGACCCCCTGGAAATGTACAAAAAGTGTTTAAACTCCTTTTTCGAATATCTCCCTTTCCCTTCCGATATATTCAAAGCCACTGAAGTACTAGAAGCTTCTAACTGTTCGATGAGCCTATAATGTTTCCGTGACGTATCGAGTTCGTCAACGAGATTAATCACTGAAACTGCAAAATCCAATGCCCTTTGATAAACTTGTAATTCCTCAAAAGCAAATCCCATTATCAATTCCTTCATTTATGAGCTGTGAGCTACCATCTGTCAGCTATTCCCTTACCTATCAGCTATTCCCTATGAGCTGTGAGCTATTACCTGTGAGCTATCCTCATCTTCCCGTCCTGTATGGCTGACTGCGAGTTAACGTTATGCTCAAAAGGCCTCGATTTTCAACGTAATCAATTGGATCAGTTGAGTCAAAGTTGCGATAGGAATATTCAACCCTTATGCTAAAGTTGATGTTTGAAGACAGCCATCTTTCATATTCATATGTAAGCCCGACGCCGCCTCTTGTGGTCTTGTCTCTACGCACAGGGTCCTCGTCCTCATATTTGTCCTGCCGGTATGAACCGAAAATATCTCCGGTAACGCGCCTTGTAAGATTGTATTCCGCTTCCAGGCCGGCCTCATAAAATATTGACAACCCCAGGCTCTCGGCACCAAAATATGCTCCATCGTACCCACCTGATCCTGCTAAGCTTACCGAGCCTCTTTGAAATGTTTTTTCAAAAACGACATCTGCTGTCGGGCCAGATTTGTCATCACGTCCTTCAATTTGCTCGTCATAATCCTGGACAAAATAACCGACATCAACGTCAATTCTTTTATCCTGAGCAACCTCGTAATTAAAACCGATATATGGATTATAAATTTGATAATCTTCTTCGGTTTTTTCAAAATCAACGTAAATATGGGTATAAGCTAAATGCCCTTCAAGTTGCCGGGAAAACCGTTTTATCAATCGTATATTGCCGTCCCATGCATTAAAATCATCTGATGGTATACCAATAAATCCATCTTCCCTGTCGTACTCAGCCTTTATATATGATACTATTATTTCACTACCCCATCGTGGAGTAAACCAATAAGTAAGACCTGCTGACGGAATATGCCGTGAATTGTCTTCAAGGGTTTCATCTTCGTTTTCAAGGATGCCGTACGCATATTCAAGATAGAAAGAATCGTTTTCACCAAACTGATTGGTAAACCTTAAACTGGCAATGTTTCTAATGTATGGCTCTCTTGATGTTCTTAAAGTAGGATCTGCTCCTATGGCAGGATCATCGGAACGCAAATAATAAATATCTTCCTCTCCAAACGGATCTTCAGTTCGCACGAAAGCATTACGTATTTCCAGCCTGCTGTTTCGCGTCAGGTCTGACCAGCCGTAAAGCAGAGCAGTATGGCGCCATGTGTCGTTCTCAGAGAACTCGTTGTAAATGGCATATGCAGGATCGTACGATATTTCTATTCCGCTGTGTTGCCACAAGAGTTCAGTAGTAAATCCTAGAGAGATAACGGTAATAAACTCATCTTCTTCAGCATCTTCCAACAGGAAATAATTATCTGTATATTCACCGCTAACAGACATCCTTGGTAAAAACGTGGCCTGGAAACCGGCAGCGTTAGATGCAATAAATAAAATAGTGGATATTGCCACGCAAAGATAAATTTTAAATTTCATAATTGCTCCACATTGTTGTCCGTTGTATGTTGTAAGTTGTCCATTGAGAAAAGCAAGCCTAATAGCTTTTTAATTATTTAGCCACCCCAGTACCATCTACCGGAGCTACAGGGAAGGCAGACACACACAGACTCACACGGACATCTGTCCGAGCGGGTCGCTCGGATAAATACAGTCATCCGCCAAAGGCGGATAAAACTGATCATTTTATCGTTGCCAAAGCTGATAATCAGCAAATTCGCAGCTATTGCAAGCAGGCTAAAATATAATGTTTTTTACTGCCCAAAGGGCATACAACCTTTTCCCGGTCGGACTCGGCCATGAAAAAAATTTGTCTGTGTATGTCTGTGTGGAGCTTGCCGAGTCGAAGCGTGCGAAGCCTGGTCGGTGGCTAATATTCAAATTAAGGCACAATAATGGTGTCATCAGCCTGAAGCTGAACATTTTGACTGAAATCTTTCCCTTTTAAAATATCTTTATAGTTGATTCTTATCGTTTTCTCCTTTCCATTTTCTTTCCTGAAAAGGATAATCTCTTTTTTAGATGCCCATTCCGTGAATCCCCCTGCAAGGGCAAATGCCTGGAGAACCGTAAGGTTTTTTACAAGAGGGTACTCTCCGGTATTGACGACTTCTCCTAAAATATAGATCCTCTTGCTCGCCGGACTTCTGATAGTTACAGTGACAACAGGATTGGATATATATCCCTTTAATTTATTCTGGATATCTTTTTTAAGCTCCAAAGGCGTTCGGCCACCTGCCTGGACATCGTCAAGAAGAGGAAAAGAAATTTTTCCGTCGATCCTTACTAAAATTTCCTCCCTTGAAAAATCAAGCTCTTTCCACGTAGTAATATCTATAATATCACCGCTGCCGATCCTGTAAGGATTTACACTGAACTTTGTATCTGCTGCTGAAGGCTTTTGTTCACCTGCATAGACATTGGATGCAGTATATGTGAGAATAAATGCCAAACAAATGCTTATGAAGATAAAATGCTTTTTCATGATGATTTCTCCATTTCAATATTTTTAGACAGGATTAACAGGATGGTCAGGATTATATTTATTTTTTCACTTCCCGGATGGAAGTGAAAAAGCCTAATCCGCTTTCAGCGGAAAGAAGTTTTCTTTTCGCCGAAGGCGAATTGAATTTTCTCAGTTTCCTGCAGCCGTCGCAGCTTGGCAGATGCTATGGCGAGGCAAGCCGGGAAGTGATGAAAATTTAAAATATCATGTATAATCCTGTTTATCCTGTCTGATTAAAAATTTTTTATATAGCTCCGCCTGGTCAATTACAACTGGTTTGTGCAATCAACGCAGACAAGCAAAGCATAACAATCGTACCTTTAAGACGAGATTTAAAAATAAACAAATAAGACTAAAAAGAACCTTAACAGCCTTTAGTCTTTACCGTAGTATTTACCATATTGGGAATATTTGCCGTATCCGTAATATGCAGATGAACGTACATCGAACCAATTAACAACAATTCCGAGCACCTTTTCTTTCCCCATCATTTCAAGCAAATCCCCAACAAGCTCACGCCGTGTACTGCCTGCTTTCACGACCAGAAGAATCCCGTCAACCTGCCTGGCGATGACACTTGTCTCTGATGTCAGGTGCGGTGGCGGTGAATCTATAATAATATAACGGTCATTATATCTTGACGTTACTTCTTTAAGAAGCTCTGCCATTTTTTTTGAAGACATAAGTTCAGCCGGATTTTGAGGCGGTCTACCGCCCGGTAAAATGGTCAACTTGTTTATCTCGGTCTTTAAAAGCAGCGAGGATAAAGATGTACCTTTTGACAGATGTTCGCTAAGTCCTTTAACATCATGAAATCCGAAATTGCCATGAATAGTGGCTTTGCGCATATCACAGTCCATCAAAAGAACATGCTGATCAATATTCTGGGCAATGCTTACCGCCAAATTGGATGACACGAAAGACTTTCCCTCGCCAGGAACAGCACTGGTTACCATTATTGAACGGGGGGGCTTACCGGAAACAGGAAACAAAATATTTGTTCTTAGATGTTTGAATTGTTCAGACTCAAAAGATTGGGGCTCAAGAAGCGACACAATATTCTCATCGACGTCCCTGCTTTTAAAAACTGTCTTGATTGCCCCGGAGGACGCCTTTTCTCTTGCATTTCTGTCATATACTTTAAACATAGAGGCTTTATCTGTTGAGACTGAAGCCTTGTTTTCCTTGTCTGATTTTATCAGTGCATCGTTTATTTTGCCCAATTTTCTTCCCTCACCAAATTAATATATTTATAGTTGATTATGTAATGCCTTTAAGGCCCGCAAGGTCAAAACCGGTCAGTGAAATAAAAGTAAAACTTGCCAGCAATGCAAATGATACTATGACGAAAAAAATACTCAAAACCTGATTAAATCTTTGCTTTCTTATATCTTTAGGGTGGAGGACTAAAGGAATAGTGGCAAGAACAGGGAGTTCAAGAAACGACTCAATCTCTTCAGGCCGCCTGAAAGAAGTGTCAAGATATTCCAGTAAAAAGACAAACCCGCACCCTATCCCCAGGCCTGCAGCTACAAAAAGTAAAAACAATTTGTTCATATCGGGCTCGCTCGGCCGTTCTGCCATCCTTGCAGGATCAATAATTCGGAATTGCTCACCCTTTTTCTTTATCTCCATATTTACCGATATTTCTGCTTCGAGCTTACGGCCCAATAGAGAATTATATGTTTCATTTATATTATCATAATCCCTTCTTAAAGATAAAAGCTCCTGTTCTCTTTTCGGAGTATCTTCAACCCGCTTTTCAAGATTTTTTATCTGGTTAACTATTTGTAAAATATCCGCCTCCAGAGTCTTTTTTTCACTTTTTATCTCTTCATACTGTCTCCTATCCGAAGCATTCAAGCCCGACACACCTACAGGCGACTCTACTCCATCTTTATTGGCTGCCTCAAGATCTGCCAGGATCCTTGTAAGCCTGATAATGTCAGGATGCTTATTTGTATATCTTGTTTTAAGGTTTGCGAGTTGTTCTTTTATTTGCACGGGATCCGTAGAATCTTCGATTCCCGGTTGAACCGGTTGGGTGGGTGTTTGAGTTCCTGTTATTCTTGGTATCTGGTTTTCCAACATTGCAAGTCTGTTCCTGGCATCCCGGAGGCTTTCCTGTTTTTCACCCATCTGCACCTGCAATCTGTCAAGTATTCTTAAGTTGGTTTCAAGCTGTTCCGGAAGGCTTCCCATGTATCTTTCACGGTAATTCTTAATTCCCTGTTCAACTTCCACAAGCCTTTTTCTCATGGTGCTGAGTTCATCTTCAAGAAAGACATTCGTTCCTATAGCCCGTTCTTGTCTGTATTTGAGATTTTCAATTATAAAATAATTTGCAAGAGCATTTGTTACATCTTTAACAGTTTTAGGATCTTTCCCTTTAAATGAAATCGAAAAGGCATCGGCAGGAGCCCGGCGTCGTCCTCTTATAAGGTTAATGGAAATCCTCTTACAAATCGCATCAACTTTATCCTCCATAAAAATCTTGTCATGCTCCGGCTTCGGAAATAGATTGAATTCACCTATTATCTTTTCAATGTTTGTACGACTTGTTATCTGCTGCGATATGGTGTTTATCATGGAGTCAAGATCAACAGAAATGACCGGGCGGACGAACTCTTCAGGGACTCTTTGGGGTTGAATCAGAATCAAAGTATCTGAAGTGTAAATCTTAGGGGCAGTCAGAACAAAGCAAATCCCCACGATCATGGAAAGACAAAAAGGGATAATAATGTACCAGCGACGTCTTAAGATTATCTCTATAATGTCTCCAGGTTTTATTGTTTCTACGGGGTTGCGCATTGTTTTGTAGTCCTCATTTATGTAATATTGTATGCCTTTATTTTATTCAGAAGGGATTTATAACTTATATTTAGCATCGTTGCAGCCTTTTTTCTGTTCCAGTTTGTCCTTTCAAGAGCCTGTTTCATAAGCTTTTGTTCAGCCTGTGCATTAATTTCCCTGCAAATATCCTTTAAGGGCAAATTTCCTGAGTCATGTATATAGTTATTAACATCGGCAACCTGTCCAAGATTATGGGTGTATTCATTTATTTTGCTTTGACTGTTAAGTAGGCTGATTATGCTGTCTTCATTGCCGAGAGCCACTGCACCTTTTACCATATTTTCCAGTTCCGATATATTCCCTGGCCAGTGATAGTTGAAAAGTGTGTTTTTGATTTTCCGTGACAACCTGTAACGGCTTTTGCCCAGTTCAATACAGTACTTATCTGTAAAAAAATCGGCCAGAAAAGGTATATCCTCTAGCCTGTGCCTAAGCGGCGGCATCTTCATGCTGATTGCATTTAAGCGATAATAAAGATTTTTCAGGAAAACTCTTTTATGAACAAGTACTTCAACATCATTGCTGGTCGAGGATATAATTCGAACATCGATATTTCCTTTTAGAATTAAAAGAAGCTCGGCCTGGTAGGCAGCCGGCAGTTGTCCAATTTCATCTAAAAAGAGGGTCCCTGTGTTTGCGACAGCAAATATTCCCTCTTCATGCTGATTTAAATCCTTAAAAGCAGGGACATTTCTCCCCAGCAGGTCTCTTTCCGACATTTCATTCATCAGGGCAGAGCAGTTTACCTTGATAAATGGATTATCTCGCCTGTCTGACCGGTATTGTATAATCTTTGCCACAAGTTCTCTGCCCGTTCCTTTTTCTCCTTTTAGTAAAACCGGCTCCTTCGAACGGCTCAAATCAGGAATCATCTCTTTGATTTTAACAATCTCCGAGCTGTTTCCTATGATTGTCGGGCATTCATTTAGCATTTTTTTCTTTGTCCTAAAAAAATTGTCAGTTGTCAGTTGTTTATGTTTGCCTCAGTGAAATACGCTTCGCTGTCAATAATGTGAATTTCACGGGGTAAATTGTCTATTGATTGTTGTCCTTATATATGATCTTGTTCCGCCACAACTTAAGGTGAGACCTTTGCAAAACGCCCCCTTTCGAAGTCTGCGCTTATCTGCCCAATCTCTGCGTCAGGCTCAAATTTTGGCACTTTAGTGAAGCTTCAGCGCTATCCTAGATCCGCCTCAGGCGGATCGCCTTCCTTGACCTTGAACAAAATTGAACATTTTGCAAAGGTCTCAAGGTGTGAATAGCAAATCGCATGCCAAGTAATGGAATGGCCTTTTAAAAACCACGGAAGAAACAGACAATTTAACCAATATCAGGGAAAACTATTACTATTTATTGGTAAAATATTACTTTTAATATTTGTAAGATTTTGTTAAAATTAATTTTTATATAACATTTATTAAACTTGATTTATAAAAAATGAGAAATAATTTTCCTATAATGTGAATATAATTTCATGATTATTGTGAAAATTTATGCCATTCTACACAATACTTTTCAAAATAATATGCTTGTTAAATTCTCATGAATGCTTTATATAAATTTTAAATAATTTACCACAAAAAGACACGGAATATCACTGACAAAGACAAAAGACTCGCATCCTGTTGTAATCACCATAAAAGTATATAACTTAAACAGGTGAGACCTTTGAAAAACGCCCTCTTTTGTCCGATTTTTGCGTCAGGCTCAAATTTTAATCCTCGATCCGCCTCAGGCGGACCTGTGGTTAAAATTTTCGCCTTCCTTGAACTCGAACAAAATTGAACATTTTTCAAAGGTCTCAGGTTCAGTGAAAATGGAAGGGGTTGAAATGAACAAATCATACAAACTATTGATAATTGATGATAATAAGGAAACCCTGTCAATGCTTCATGCATTTTTTAGCAAAAAGAATTATGAAGTTGTCTCTTCCCTAAGCGGCCTCGATGGACTTAAATTGTTTGAATCTGAAAAAAAGGGGTTCGATCTGGTTATAACGGACCTTGTGATGCCCAACATCAGCGGGGTTGCAGTCATTTCTATTATAAAGAAAAAAAATCCCGATACGCCTGTTATAGCAATAACGGGATGGGGTGAACATCCGGAAGCTTTGGCTTCAGAGGCAAAAGCCGACCTCATATTGTCAAAACCATTGCAGCTTGATGAACTGGAAGTTTCAATTCTCGATTTGCTTTCAATAAAAAAGTAGGCCTTGATATATGGAGAAAGATAAACAAACAGCACCCACCATAATCGGTTTAAGCCCGAATGTAGTAAAAACAAAAGAGCTTATAAATCACGTTGCTGATACAGGTTTAAATATAATTATCTGTGGGGAAAGCGGCGTCGGAAAGGAAGTTGTTGCGCAGAACCTTTACCATCGTTCTCCCAGGAAAGGAAAGCCTTTTGTAAAAATCAACTGTGCAGCATTACCGGAGGGGCTTCTTGAAAGCGAACTGTTTGGCTTTGAACAGGGGGCTTTTACCGGTGCTGAACGCAGAAAACGCGGAAAATTCGAGCTGGCTCATGGAGGAGTTTTATTATTGGATGAAATCGGCGACATGTCCCTGTCGCTTCAGGCAAAACTTCTTCATGTCCTTCAAAGCGGCGAGTTCTCTCGATTAGGCTCTGAAAAAGAGTTAAAAACAGACACCTGGATTTTAGCAGCCACCAACCATGAACTCGAGGAGGACATTAAAAATGAAAAATTCAGGGAAGACCTGTACTACCGGCTCAATATTATTAAAATCTACCTTTCTCCGCTTCGTGAAAGACCTGAAGATATTCCGGTCCTAATAGACTATTATTTAAAAAAATATTCTCCTCGATTTAGGAATAATTCGCTAAATCCCGATTACAGTTTAATTGAAAAGCTGCAAGAATACCACTGGCCCGGAAATGTCAGGGAACTTCAGAATGTTCTAAAACGGATTCTCGTTCTGGGTAACTGGGAAGAGATTGTTGATGAGCTTACACGCAGTACTTATGCCAAAAACGATTCAACTTCGGACAAGGCGTCTTCAAAAGAGCCTTCAGTTGTCTCTGATATATTGAATTCTGCCGATGGGCCATTGCAGAATCTTGAATCATTTTCCCTTAAGGACATTAAGAGAAGAGCACTCAATAGAGTCGAAAAAGAGGCAATCTCTTATGTCCTTGATAGAACAGATTGGAACCGGAGCAAAGCAGCCAAGATTTTAAAAATCAGCTATAAGACATTATTATACAAAATAAGCGATCTTAAGATAGTGCCCCCAAAAAAATTCTAAGGATCAACGGCTTCGTAAAAAATCCAACTTCTGCGTTGCGCTGCATAAGGACTATCAGGGAGTGCCGAAAGTTCGGATATTCATTTTATATTCCTGAAAGAAGAAGCAAGGAACGACGCAACGGAAAAAATAGAAGAAAAATTATCGGCTAATACCCGTTTGTACAATTGTAAAAAAGGGCAATAAGAAACCGCCCTGGGATTTTATCCAGGGCGGTTTTTTGTTAAGCTGTTTTGTAACGTTTTTTATTACTTTTTGAATAGTTTTTTACGTCCAAGACCTGCTAAACCAATAAGACCTATGCCAAGCAACATCATTATAGCTGGTTCGGGAATGGTTGCAGCAGAATTTTTATCCAAAATGTTAATTGTCTTTGAGAGATTGAACGCAAAAACGTGTCCTGTAACTAAAAAATTTATAAAAAATACAGCTAAAATTGAAAAAATTAAAACAAATGATATCTTTCTCATAATATTTTTCCTTTAATAAAAAACCAAATTTTGCGATTTGTTAAATTTTAAAAAAATTTTGAGTGAACTTATAGATGGTATCAGCAAGAGATGTGCCAATTGGGTAAAACAGTGGAGTTGATTTAATATTAATTTTTTTGCTTAAATATTATATTTAATATTAGATAGTTATTAAGTTACCACTTAAATTTTCTTGAAATAAAATATTTTGCCACTAATTGAATTATAACAATTAAGCCTCGTTATTATGAAAAAAAAGTAATAATTACACAGAAACTATGTAATGTTTTTCACAAATTTTTATTAAATATGGGTTTTAGATATTTTAATACTTTGAAGAGCATGAAGAATCGGTTTTACCTTAACCTTATGTTCAGGTGGTAAAAGTATGGCTTTGATCGGCTGGTTTTTTATCATGACGGTATCTGCAGTTTTTAAAGTTTCTTTTCGATATGATTTGATTTTTACTTGTGATTGAACAAAAAGGAGAACGTCTGTAAGATTACCAAAATAACCGTCCTTGTCGACATGTTCTATATACTGTAGAAGCAGATCATTAACTGTCAAAACGAACGGATCGATCTCGGCATAACCTCTTTCCATACAACCTATCCTGGAAACAAAACACCTGCACCCAAATGGCCTTACCGGGTATATCGGACATTCGTTATCCGTTAAAAGTGGGCACGCACCCCTATTTATACCACTATCTTCGTCTGGAACATCCTTTCCCTGCTCACATAGTTCTGCAAGCCGGTTCGTACTCACTTTAGGCTGAAAACGCTTTTGACTTGTGGCTTTCCGAACCTTTGCATATAAATCCGATTGTCCGTTCGACTCTAAATATAAAGCAATTTTATATCCTTCAATGGTTGTCATTGTAACATTATAAGTGCAGCAGTGCGCACAATATCTCTTGCACGCGATATCAAGCCCTTTGGCAAAATCATTATAAATTTTGTAAATCCGGTCTAAAATCGCCAGTTTTGTATTAAGATCCATTGGCTGAAAAATACTTGAAATTTATCCTTGTTGATTGAAAAAAAATTAATTATAAGAATAGAGGATTGGGTTGATAAATGTCAATATTTGACTTTGTAATTTATTGCTGAATAATGATACTAAACATTTAAATGATAAGGGATTGCATGAACAGCTCATAGCTCAAAGCTCTCAGGAAAAAAGGATTTTTCATCATTTAATCCCGCTTGCAGCGGGACTATTAACGCATTGCTTTTGTCCAAAAAAAATAGTATATTTCTTAACAAAATGTTCGAGGTCTGATATTTGACTTTTTAAGCAAAATTAGCCAAATTTTCAAATAGCAAAATTATTCCAGAATAAAAGGAGGTATTATGCCAAGAAAAAAGGCCCAAAAATTTGAACCCGTGGGGAAAAAAATAAAGAAAGTAAGGATGCAAAAAAAAGTCGGTTTTAACGACCTGGCCAATGAAACCGGTTTTTCCGTCGATTATATCAAGGATATCGAAGCCGGTAAAGAAATTCCGCCGGTTGGTGCCCTTCTGCAAATTTCAAGGGCCCTGGAGATAGATTCAGGTTTTCTTTTAAGGGAACAAAAAACGACCCTGAAAAACCGCGTCAAGGCATATACTGAGCGCACGGAAAACTATGCCTATACAACCTTAACTCCAGGAGCTGAAAACAAACATCTTAAAGCCTTTAAGGTTGTTATCGACCCTCTGAAGGATCATAAGGGAGTTGGGTATCAGCATGAAGGAGAGGAATTTGCTTATGTACTGTCAGGAAATGTGGAAATCATTGTGGGAGAAAACGTAAACAAGTTAAAAGAGGGAGAATCCCTTCACTTTAACTCGGGAATTCGGCACAAATTAAAAAATGCAGGTAAAGAAAAAGCAGAACTTATTGTTGTGATATATGGACCATAGCACAGGCTTGGAAGCCTGGAAGCTATGAAGCTAAAAAGCCTATCAGCCTCCCGGCTTCATAGCCTCCCAGCTTCATAGCTTTTTTAGGAGGATTTTATTTATGTCGATTAAACTTACAGATGAACAGTTGATGATTCAAACCATGGTCAGAGATTTTGCAAGGGAAGTCATTGCCCCCACCGCTGCGGAACGTGACAAGACCAAGGAGTTTCCGGCCGAAAATCTGAAACAGCTTGGGGAACTTGGATTTATGGGTATGATGGTTCCGCCGGAATATAACGGTTCAGGAGCAGATACCATCAGTTATGTCCTTGCCCTTTCCGAGGTTGCTTATGCCTGCGCTTCAACTGCCGTAGTGATGTCCGTACATAATTCCATCGTTTGCGAAAGTATCCTTCGATACGGCACGGAAGATCAGAAACAGCGATTCTTAAAACCTCTCGCAACCGGAGAAATAATCGGTGCCTTTGCCCTGACCGAACCTAATGCGGGTTCGGATCCGGTGCGGCAGACCACCAAGGCCGTCCGGGACGGAGACAGTTATATTTTAAACGGAACCAAGCGCTTTATTACAACAGGAAAGAATGCAGGTGTTATCATCGTAACGGTAAAAACGGATGAGGCCAAACGCCACAAGGGAATCAGTGCATTCTTGGTTAAAAAAGATACACCCGGCCTTTCCGTGGGACCCCTTGAAGATAAAATGGGCCTTCGTGGTTCTGATACCGTGGATCTGCTTTTCGAAGACTGCCGTGTATCTGCAAAAGACATGCTGGGAGAGGAAGGGGAAGGGTTTAAAATAGCCATGACAGGTCTTGACGGAGGCCGCATCGGCATTGCAGCTCAGTCAGTAGGTGTTGCGCAGGCGGCTTTTGATGCCGCTGTCCAATATGCCAAGGAAAGAGAGCAGTTCGGTCAATCTATTTCCAGGTTTCAGGGCCTGCGCTGGATAATTGCAGACATGGCTGTAGAAATTGAGGCGGCCCGGCAATTGATGATGTCCGCTTCTGCAATGAAAGACAGGGGAGAAAACTATACCGCCCAGGCCTCAATGGCAAAACTTTTTTCTTCTGAAATGGTCAACAGGGTTACCGCAAAGGCTCTTCAAATCCACGGTGGTTACGGCTACATCAAGGAATATCCTGTTGAACGTTACTACAGAGATGCAAGGGTCTTTACGATCTACGAGGGCACTTCGGAAATCCAGAGAATTGTTATTTCCAATCATGTTTTCAGATAAACGGAATCTGTAAAATATCCGGAACTATCTATTTAAATGAGGGGTCGGGGAGTTTTTCCTCAAAGGCTTTTTTTAGTGAACCGTTTGTGTTTTAATGATTGTCAACGGTTCGTCTGGGGAATAGCCTATTAGCCCGTAAAAACCTTAACAAATGTGAACAGTCCCCTGTACACGCCCCCTATCTTCTGCGCTAAGTCCGTACAGGCAGAAAAGATCATCGCCGTCGTGGGAATCTGTCTTCTGGGGCTGGCTCAAATCTAATTTAAGCGAGATAGCTGCCGTACGACAGTTCCTCGATTTTATTGTTAAGGTTTTTACGGGCTAATAGGCTATTCCCCAGACGAACAGAGCAGAGATCGAAAAACTCCTCGACTCCTCATTTAAATAAAAGTATAAATTTGGATTATTAAAAACATGCTCAAATGAGCATTCAGGTGATCCGGTTTTAAAGAGGGGCGCTGTTTGAATGTAAGGAGTATGCCATGAAAGTAATTTTTCACGACGATTTTTACCAGGTTTATACATCCGATCCTGCCGCTGAAAGGGGCAGAATGGAAGCCATTATGGACGTGATTGAATCGGAAGTCGATTTATTAGAAGCCAGGCCCGCATCCGAAGAAGACATTACCGCGGTACACACAGAAGACCATATAAACGACGTACAACAAAGCGGCCTGTACTCCATC
The DNA here is from genome assembly GCA_030638575.1 of Deltaproteobacteria bacterium. GTDB lineage: Bacteria > Desulfobacterota > Desulfobacteria > Desulfobacterales > JAUWMJ01 > JAUWMJ01. Next base: position 31,166 of record DAOWEJ010000105.1, read on the forward strand.
GCCGTCCTGGCTGCAGGAGGAGCAGTCCAGGCGGCTGAGATCGGATTAACCGAACCGTGTTTCGGACTTATTCGCCCGCCGGGCCACCATGCTTCCGCAAGTGCATCGTGGGGGTTCTGTTATTTCAATAACATGGCCATCGCTCTCGAAGCCTTAAAACACAAGGGAAAAATCGAAACCGCCTGTGTGCTGGATATAGACATGCATTATGGTGACGGCACAGTCAATATTTTAGGGGATAGAAGTGATGTTGAAATTTATAATGGGGCCACTAGAGATCGCGAGGTCTACATGGATGAAGTAACTTTGGAAATGGAAAATTGCCAGGCTGATATTATCGGAATATCCGCAGGCTTTGACTATCATATAAATGACTGGGGCGGGGTGCTCAGTACGAAGGATTATTTCGACATCGGCCTTAAAGTTCGCAAAGCAGCCATCAGAAACAAAGGAGGATGTTTCGGTATTCTCGAAGGCGGATATAACCATAAAGTTTTAGGCAAAAATGTACTTGCCCTGATTCAGGGGATGGAAAGCCAGTAAGCTGGAAAGCTGATAGCGGAGGAAGCTGGGAAGATAGAAGGTTAGGAAGCTAAAAAACTTCTCAGCCTCCTGGCTTCATAGCTTCCCAGCTTCATAGCTTTTTTAGGAGGTATTCTAATGAGTTCAAAAGTTCCAACCAGAGAAGAAGCATACAATCTTTTAACTGAATATAATAAAAGTGATAGTCTTATAAAGCATGCCTTAGCGGTAGAAGGTGTTATGCGTTATATTGCCCGTAAGCTCGGAGAAGACGAAGAAAAATGGGGAGTCATAGGCCTTATCCATGACCTCGATTATGAAAAGTTCCCGGAGCAGCACTGCCGCAAGACTGAAGAAATTCTAAAGGAAAACGACTGGCCGGAAGAATACATAAGAGCTGTGATAAGCCACGGTTGGGGAATTTGCATTGATGTTGAGCCCAAAACAAAGCTGGAAAAGACACTTTATGCGATTGATGAGCTCACCGGGCTTGTGGTTACAAATGCTCTGGTTCGCCCTTCCAAAAGCGTTTTGGATATGAAAGCAAAATCTGTAAAGAAAAAATTCAAGGACAAAAGATTTGCAGCCGGTGTCGACAGATCCGTTATTGAAAAAGGCGCCAAGATGTTAGGGGTAGAACTGACCGATCTGATTACCGATACCATTATGGGCATGCGGGAAGTAGCCGATCAAATCGGCCTGAAAGGGACAGTAGGATAGGGGGCGAGAAAGCTCTTAGCTCAAAGCTGATATCTCATAGTTAATAGAGTAAGGGCCGGGAAGGGATCAATTATAATTTTGTGAAATTCTGTGCTATTCCGTGATAATTTTTTAACGTTGCTGCTTTGTATTTTCGAACCTGGTCGGCTATAATTAAAGCCATATCAGGATTATCCAGATTATCCTCGATGATCCGCTCGAAAGCGCTGCCTATCACCACCCCGTCTGCAACAGATGCTATTGCCGCCACATCGTTCACCGTGGAAATACCGAACCCTACACAAACCGGTAGATAGGTTACACGGCGAAGAGAATCTATCTGCAAACCTATGCTTTCCGTCTTCAGCCCACTGCTGCCGGTAACGCCGGTCTTGGAAACAAGATAAATAAAACCACTTGCATCTTCTGTTATTTTCGACATCCGTTCTTCAGACGTAGTTGGTGCAATCAAACGTATCAGTGCCAAGTCGGAGCCGGACCACCTCCCTGTCATTTCCTCTGACTCTTCGGGGGGCAGATCAACTACTAAAACACCATCAGCACCGGCTGCGAGAGCATCCCCATAAAATTTTCCTGTACCGTAAGCATATATAGGATTGTAGTAACTGAAAAGAATTATCGGGATTTGTGTTTCTTCCCTAAGCTTTCGGGTCATTGAAAGAACTTCCTTTAGACTTACTCCCTTCGAAAGCGCCCTTGCCGATGACCTCTGAATTACCGGGCCGTCGGCCGTGGGGTCTGAAAACGGAACTCCCAGTTCCAGAACATCCAAACCTGCCCTGCACATTGATGTAACTATGTTCAAAGATTCCGGTATGTCAGGATCACCCGCCGTTACAAAACCCACCAGCGCTTTTTCACCTCTTTTTTTTAATTCTTCAAATGCTATATCTATACGGTTCATGATCTTTTATTCTCCATTTACGGCTTTATAAATCCATCAAAGGAGGACTCAGTTGCCGTATGATGTTAAATTTACTATTGCTTAATCGACACCAAATATCATTAACTTAGATAGAAAGTCTCTCTATCAAGGCGCGAAAGGGATATTTATTTTCAGCGGTATCTTACACAACTGGCATCATTTTTCGCAGTATCCGGATATTGGAGGTTGACTGCTCTGAATAATTCACCGGTTAAAATCAAGTCCAACCTTCAATATCTGGATACGCTAGTCAAAATTAAATGATAACGTTGAAAAGAAATATTCCTTTTGCGCCATACTCATATCTAAAAAGAATGACATTTAGCGTCACTATAATAAACCATCTTTGTTTTGATGAGAAAAAACAATTCCAAGATCCTTATCTCCCCTTCCTGAAAGATTAATGACGATAACCTCGCTGCCTGGCCGTGTGCATGCATAATCAGCGGCCCATGCAACTGCATGGGAACTTTCAAGTGCCGGAATAATCCCTTCAAAGGAACAAAGGGTGTAAAACGCTTTAAGGGCCTGGTTATCATCCACCGATACGTATCGGACTCTTTTTGAATCCTTAAATAATGCATGTTCCGGTCCGACACCCGGGTAATCGAGACCTGCTGAAATCGAATGAGCTTCTTTGATTTGACCCTTTTCATCCTGGAGCACATATGATTTTGACCCGTGAAGTACTCCAATAGAACCTTCTGAAAGAGTGGCGGCATGTTTTCCACTCTTTATCCCTGTTCCCGCAGCCTCCACTCCAACCATTTCCACAGGATCATCCATAAAGGAGTAAAAAAGCCCCATGGCATTACTTCCACCGCCCACGCAGGCAACAAGCATATCCGGCAGTTTTCCCGTGAATTCAATAATCTGCTTTCTTGTTTCCTCACCTATCACCTTTTGAAAATCACGAACCATGACTGGATAAGGGTGGGGACCTGCAACCGATCCTATTACATAAAACGTATCCATCACCGCTCCGACCCAGTAACGCATGGCCTCATTCATTGCATCTTTAAGCGTTCCTGTTCCCGAAACTACTTTTATAACCTCAGCTCCGAGCAGTTCCATCCGCTGAACATTCGCCGCCTGCCGGCGGATGTCTTCTTCCCCCATGAAAATGCGGCATCCCATCCCGAAAAGTGCAGCTACCGTCGCTGTAGCAACGCCGTGCTGCCCCGCGCCGGTCTCGGCTATCAATTTTTTCTTTCCCATCCAGCGGGCGAGAAGCGCCTGCCCAAGTGTGTTGTTAATTTTGTGAGCACCGGTATGGGCAAGATCTTCCCTCTTTAAATAGATCGATGCCCCTTTAAGATGATCGCTAAGCCGTTTTGCATGAAAAAGGGGAGTCGGCCGGCCCGCATAATTTTGGAGCAAAGCATAAAATTCATTTTGAAAAGCTTTGTCCGGTAAAAACTTTTTATAGGCTTCTTCCAGGTCCAGAAGCGCGGGCATGAGAGTTTCCCCGACATACCGTCCGCCATAAGCCCCAAAATGGCCTTTTGAATCGGGTACTACACTTTCCATGTATGTTCCGCTTTCCTCGGAATAGCTTTTGTTTTGCATTAAAAAAATTCTCCTTGTTTTCCTTTTTCGATTACACCTTGAAACAGCCTTAATAAAAGCCTCAACTTTACTAATATCCTTTCGACCCGGACCAAATTCAACACCGGAACTTACATCCACAGCATCCGGAGTACTTTTTAAAATAGCCTTGCCAACATTTTCAGGGTTCAGCCCGCCGGCAAGGATTACCTGATGGTTTTTCACCAAAAACCGTGCATTTTCCCAGTTCCAGGAAAGCGCATTACCGCCCGGAAGCACCCCGCCGCCACACTCCACTAAAAACGCCGAAGGCTCATAATATATTGCGCTGTCAAAGGTCGGTACTGAGTTAACAAATAATGTTTTGATCACCGTAATATTCTCTTTGCGAAGACGGCGAACAAGTTGGGGCGATTCCCTGCCGTGTAGCTGTACCGCCTTAAGAAAACAGTGCTGTACCTTTTCCATGATAAAAGAAAAAGACTCGTTTACAAAAACGCCCACGGTTACGGCCTTAGAAGAAATCGCCAGGCATATATCTCTGGCCTCATCATCAGTTACATGCCTGGGGCTTTTCGGATAAAACACGCAACCTATTGCATCTGCTCCCAGTGCAATACATTCCAACGCATTTTCAACTCTCTTAAGCCCGCACACCTTGACCTGAGGGGTGTGGGTATTGTCCGTTGTTTGTTGTTTTTTGTAATTTTGCATATGCCTAAACCTTATAAAAAAAAAGCCGAGCGCTTCGCTTTAAGAGCACTACGTTCGAAGAGCGCTTCGCTTGAGGATTAAGGCTTTAGCCTCAAGGACGTCAGTCCGCTCTTCAAGGACGCAAGTCCGCTCTTCAAGGACGCAAGTCCGCTCTTCAAGGACGCAAGTCCGCTCTTCAAGGCTTTTAGCCGCTCAGTAATTGCGTAGGTCGATTTCTTCAAATAATTTTTTGCCACAAAACGCACAACTAAGCGCCTAAAAGAAACTGCAAAAAAGCCCTTGCATCCGGCGCTCTTACAAGGCTTTCACCAACCAGAAAATTCCAGATCCCGGCTTCCCGTAGTTTTTCAATGTCTTGGCGTCCCTTGATTCCGCTTTCCGCCACAGCTACCTGACCTTGATTAAGAATAGAAACCAGCTTGGCAGATGTTTCAACGTTCGTCTTAAAAGAACTCAAATTCCTGTTGTTGATCCCGATAAGCCTTGCGCCTGCTAAGGTAGCTGTCTCAATATCCTTTTCAGAATGTGTTTCCACCAGAACGTCCATGCCGATTTCTATGCAAAGATCCATATAATCTTTAAGCTGCTGTTGGGAAAGAATTCGCACAATAAGGAGCAAAGCATCAGCTCCAATTACTGAAGATTCGTAAATCTGGTACGAAGATATCAAAAAATCTTTACGAAGCACCGGAATTGAAACAGATTTTCTTGCCTTTTTAAGGTCTTCAATACTTCCACTGAAATAGCGCCTGTCCGTTAAAACCGACAGGGCGCTTGCACCGCCCAGCTCGTAGTCAGAAGCATATTTTGCCACGTCCAGATCAGGTCGAATAATTCCCCTGGACGGAGAAGCACGCTTGATTTCAGCAATCACGTTCACCCCAAACGGTCCTGGTTCCAAAAGCTGTTTTACAAATGGGCGCCTTTTCTTCGGGTAGAATACCTGATCGCGCAGTTCATTTTCAGGCAGCCGATTTTTAGCCTTTGCGATTTCCTGTTTTTTATACTCAACGATCTGTTGTAAAATATTCATTCTATATATCGAGCCAATTTCAAAAGAGCATTCAGGTGATCCGGTTTTAAGGCGGGTCGCTGTTTGAAGGTATTAGTAAGCGTTAAGAAAGAACAACAAACAAGCACATTTTATATGCAAGGCAAATAATATGTTCGTTTAGCAACGCTTTTTATAAAAGGATTGCACCTGTTCTTTCTTTACGCTTACTTTTGCCTGAGTTCGACACGTCCTAAAACCGGATTATCTGAATGCGGCTTTGTTTAAAAGAGCTAAAATATTATCATTCTCTCTATCCATTTTCCCTTGTGAACCTGACAAGCGATCTAAGCTTTTCCGCTGCAGCCCCGCTGTCGATCGAAGTTTCGGCAAGGCTGATTCCTTGAGTTAAATTGTCAGCTTTTCCAGCAACGACAAGAGCTGCCGAGGCATTCAAAAGGACAACGTCACGTCTGGAGCCTTTCTCCCCGCCAAGGATTTCGTTCGTAATCTCAGCATTTTCTTCCGGCCCGCCCCCGGCAAGTTCTTTGGAATTAGTCTGTTTTCCGAAAAACTGTTCAGGATCGATATCGTAAGTGCGAATAAGGCCGTCTTTAAGTTCTGAAACTCTGGTTAAGTCACAGACGGAAATTTCGTCAAGCCCGTCGTGCCCATGAACAACAAAGGCTCGTTTTGCACCAAGAAGCTTCAATGCATTTGCAAACATCTCCGTTAATTCCGATGCATAAACCCCTAGGAGCTGGCAATCGGCGCCGGCAGGGTTGATAAGCGGACCGAGCATGTTGAAAATACTCCGAAGCCCCACCTCTTTCCTGGCATTGGCTGCATATCGCATAGCACTGTGATACAGGGGCGCAAATAAAAATCCTATACCGATTTCCGAAACAGCTTCCTCTACTATTTCAGGGTTTGTATCCAGATTCACCCCTAATGCTTCCAGTAGGTCCGCGCTGCCGCATTTGCTTGAAACCGACCTGTTGCCATGTTTTGCAACGGTTACATCGCAGCCTGCGACAACAAACGCTGTGGTTGTTGAAATATTAAAGGTATGAGCGCCGTCCCCGCCCGTCCCGCATGTATCCACAAGAGCAGGCGATGAAACCTGAATCCGCAACGCTTTTCTACGCATGGCCGTTGCTGCTCCGGCAAGCTCTTCAATTGTTTCGCCCTTAGTGGCAAGTGCCGCCATAAATGCCCCAATCTGTGCATCAGAAATGTTACCTGATAAAATTTCGTTTATCATAAAAGACATTTCTTCTTCTTTTAAATCGTTTCCTTTTACGATCTTATTTAAGTTTTCGCGAAACATATCTATATGTCCTCCTTTGAAACCATGTTTAAAAAATTCTTTAGAAGTCTTTTTCCCACCGGGGTCATAATCGATTCGGGATGAAATTGAATCCCTTCTGTTGGATGTTTCTCATGCCGAAGCCCCATAATTTCTCCGTCTTCCGATTGAGCGCTGACTTTAAGGCATGCGGGAAGATTTTCTCTTGAAACCGCAAGTGAATGGTACCTCATGGCCTTAAAAGGCTTGCTTATACCCTGGTACAATGTCTTCTTGTCGGACGTTATGGTTGACGTTTTTCCGTGCATGAGCTTTTTTGCTGAAACAACTTTACCTCCAAATGCAACGGCAATTGCCTGATGCCCCAGGCATACGCCGAGAATTGGAATTTGTCCGGAATACTGTTTCACCACGGAAAGTGTTACGCCCGCTGACTCCGGCCGGCCAGGCCCGGGCGATATAACGATCCCTGCCGGATTCAAAGAGTCAAGAGTTGATAAAGACACCACATCGTTCCTGAACACCAGCACCGGAGCACCAAGGGTCTCAAGGTATTGTACCAGGTTGTAAGTAAAAGAATCATAGTTGTCTATCATGATTATCATTTCGATTTCTCCTTAAGGCCGCTAATTTTTGATTTTTTATTTCGCTCCAACAAACTTCCTATCAACTTTGAGCTATGAGCTTACAGGCTTCCCAGCCTCCCAACCTGCTTCTTGCCAGCCATGAGCTATCAGCTGTCACCTATGAGCTATGAGCTGTCAGCCATCAGCTCCAACGCTTTCTGCATAGCCATTGCCTTGTTGAGTGTTTCTACCCGTTCTTTCTCCGGATCGGAATCGGCCACAATCCCGGCCCCGGCCCGAACCGTCATCCGCCCGTTCTCTATGCAGGCGGTCCTGATTGTAATGGCCATATCCATATTCCCGTCAAAAGAAACATAACCTACCGCACCGCCGTAAGGTCCCCTGGGCTCTTGTTCAAGTTCGTCAATAATCTCCATTGCCCTTACTTTGGGCGCCCCGGATAAAGTCCCGGCGGGAAATGTGGAAGAAAGAAGATCCCATGCATCACAACCCGATTTAAGATCGCAGCAGATGTTCGAAACCAGATGCATGACATGTGAATACCGCTCTATAACCATCAGATCGGTAACCTGGACTGTTCCGGTCGCTGCCACCCGTCCAAGGTCATTTCTCCCCAGATCGACAAGCATAAGGTGCTCGGCCCTCTCTTTCTCATCTTTAAGAAGTTCATCTGCGTTGACTCTGTCCTCCTGTTCGTTTTTTCCCCTGGTCCGCGTACCGGCAATAGGACGCAGTGTTGCAATCCCTTTTTCCAGCCTGACCATGGTCTCCGGAGAAGACCCGACGAGCGCAAGGCCATCCAGATGGAGAAAATAAAGATATGGGGACGGGTTGATAAATCGCTGCGCTCGGTAGAGAGACCAAAGATCTAACAGAGGTTCACAAACAAAGGGTTGAGAAATGACGGTCTGTATAACATCTCCCTTCTGTATATATTTTTTAACCTTCTCAACCTGAGATAGAAAGATCTCATCTTTCAATTGAGCTTTCAGCTCATAATTCCTCCGAACAGGCAAATCATCAATTTTCAAATTTTCCTTTAAATCCTGTTTTGTTTTTGCAAGCATTGACTCGATACGGCTATGTGCGGTTTCGTATATTTGACCTGTATTTTCTTTCCCATCCGTAAAGGAAATTACAACGCAAAGCAGAGTGTTACGAACATTGTCAAAAATAAGCATCTCATCCGGTACCATGAAATGAGCAAGAGGCTGTTTTTCCGGCAGCCTGTTGGGGATCGATTCAATAAAAGAGACCATCTCATACGTTAAATAACCTACCAGCCCTCCCCAGAATCTCGGAAGACCGGGCACAAAGGCGGGTTTGAACTTTTTCATAAAATCTTTCAGGGCATTGAACGGGCTGTCATGATGAGAGATCTTTTCAGAACACCCGTTTTTTTCTATCTCAATAAAATCCGGATAAACCTTAATATAACAGCGGGCAGATGCACTCATAAAACTGTATCTTCCCCATCGTTCACCACCTTCCACGCTCTCGAAAAGAAAGACAGGCCCTTTGTTTTTATAGATTTTTCTTAAAAGAGAAACAGGTGTTTCAGTATCTGCCAGCACTTCAGAACAAACCGGGATTACATTATAATCTCTGGCCAGGCTCTTAAACCGCTCTTTGTCCGGAAATTTATTTAGCTGCATATTTTATTCCTTATTAAATAAAAAAAGGACCGTGAAAATTTCCACGGCCCTTTTAAATAAAAAAACCGTGGGCTAAGGTTTACCCACGGTCAAGAATTTTAAGTTATTTATTAGTCAAGACGATCTCATGAGGCAAACCACTACCATAGCGTTTGCCACCACCACTCATTTAAGTCTATGTTGTTAATAGTGATATTTTGAATATTATATGCTTCCATTTTTTCTCCAAAGATACATAAATGTTAACTAAATTATATAGCTCCTGTCAAGCTTTTTTTCCTGCGCCTTCAGGGTAAACGCATTTTTAAAATAATATTACCTTTAGAACTGGGCCGGAGCTTAAAAATTTTTTCTCCAGCCAATATCAACCTATACTGTACGGGGTGACCCGATATTCCATGATTTTGCGTAAATATTTTAAAGAATGAGATAATCTGTACATCAAATCATAAATATCGGGTCACTACGATATATCCTGCAAACTGAAAAAGATATTGTCTGGAGAAAAAACCTTTAAGCCCCTCCTTTTAAACTGATTTTGTTTTTCCAAATGCGTTTACCCTCCTTGCGCCTTGTTCATTACAAAAATCTGATGTATAGTTTGAATAAAAGTATTCCGGAGCCGGAGTTCCAGCTCCCGATTCCTGGTAGTGACCACTATGATTAAGAAAAAGATTTATGGAAACACCTTAAAAGAACAGCTTCTTGCCAGTTCTAAAGATCGCTTATATAATTTCTTTTTAGCCGGCGGGACTGTCCGGGGTGTTATAATGAACGGCACACGGATGATTAACGAAATGAGAGCAAACCACGAACTGGGAATTTTAGAAACACTGGTGCTCGGACGCGCCTACCTTGGTATTGGATTAATATCGACGAACCTGAAAGACAATGATCGAATAAGCCTTCAAATCGATTGCTCCGGCCCGATAAAAGGTCTTTTTGTTGAGGCAAACGCCTTTGCTGAAGTGCGTGGATTTTTGAAAAGAGTCCCTATTCCCATTGACAAACCAATGGAGAACTTTGATCTTTCACCATTCTTTGGCGCGGGTTTCCTGGAAGTCACCCGACACCTTCAGGATGCCAAACAGCCGTTTATCGGTAATGTCATTCTTCAGTATGGAAATATTGCCAAGGATCTGGCAAATTACTATCTGACATCAGAACAGATCCCCACCGCCTTTAACCTAAGTATTCACTTTGATAGAGAAGGTAATGTTACAGGCGCGGGCGGACTCTTTTTACAGGCCATGCCGGATGCCGGTGATGAAATAACCGCCGAGCTTGAAAACTTGATTTCAGAATTCCCCTCACTGGGAGCTGTTTTTTCTAAAGGGGGTAACCCGAAAGAATTAATCCATGAAGTTTTTCATAAATATATTCCAAAATTCCTGGCAAGCAAGAGAGCTGAATTTATGTGCCATTGTAACAAAGACCGTGTACGCAGCCTTTTAACACTCCTTCCGATAAAAGAAATCAAGGATATTCTCGAAAAAGGTCCTTTTCCTGTTGAATTGCAATGTCATCACTGCAATACTCCATATCTTTTCAGCAAAGCAGATATTCAGCAAATTTATGGTAAGCGTTTTCCGGATAACTAATGGCATAGATGTTAAAGTTTGAATATGCTTAAAAAACTCTTTAAATTAACCGCCCTTATCTTTATTTTGATATGCGCCGCACTTATCCTTTATAGCTGGTATCTCTCTGTCAGGGTAGAAAAGCGTTTTTCAAGCCGACGGTGGAGTATCCCTTCTTCTGTTTTTTCTGATATCACCCTTTTGTATCCCGGCCAGCAAATCAACCTTCGCTTTTTTAATCAAAAGCTGCTCAGTCTTGGATACCGGGAAGTTTCTCATAACCCTAAAAAGAAAGGAGAGAAAAAGACTTCAAATTCTGAAATTTTCATCTACCTTCATGACCTTAAAATACCCTCACAAACAAGGGAAGGATTTCCTGTAAAAATCGGATTTTCCCAAAACAGGATTGAAACTATTGTGCATGCGGGTACTGGTAAGCCTGCCCCTATTTTAGAACTCGAACCTGAGGAAATTATGCAGTTTTTCGGGCCTGAGCGCGAAATGCGGCATCTTGTTTCCATCCATCAGGTCCCTGAATATCTCATTTACGCTGTGCTATCTGCAGAAGACGGCCGATTTTACCAGCATCACGGCATCGACCCTCGTGGCATACTCCGGGCTCTTTACACTAACTTGCGTCACGGCGCAATCCGGCAAGGTGGATCTACTTTAACCCAGCAGTTGGCTAAAAACTACTTTCTGACCCCGGAAAGAACAATATCCCGCAAAATAAATGAGGCTCTTCTTTCCGTCATCATCGAAGCCATATATGAAAAAGACGAAATATTAGAGATTTACTTGAACGAAATCTACCTTGGACAGAAAGGTTCAATCTCCATCAACGGTGTTGGTGAAGCTGCTTTTTTCTATTTCGACAAACCGGTCAGCGATCTCTCCCTGATAGAATCTGCCACTATCGCCGGACTGATAAAGGGACCAAATCATTATTCACCGTATATTAATAAAACCCGCTGCCTTTCCAGGAGAAATGCAGTGTTGCGTGCCATGCACAAGAAGGGGTGGATCACCGATTCACAGCTTCAGGCAGCTTTGCCACTGAAGATTCAAACCGCCGGCTATAATTTGCAGGGAAAAAAAGCGCCTTATTTTATAGATTATCTTTCACGGCAGCTTGAAAAATTATACCCTACGAAAGTTTTAAACAGCCTGGGGCTTTCAATATACACAACTCTCGACACTCAGGTTCAGGCAGCGGCAGAAAAAGCCCTGGAAAAGGGTCTGGCCAGACTGGAAAAATCGAATCCTGCTTTAAGGCGAAAAAAAGGTGAAAAAAAACTTCAAGGTGCTGTCATAGTAATGCAGCCCAAAACAGGCTATATTCTTGCAATGGTGGGAGGACGCAATTACACGGATAGCCAGTTTAACAGGATTACCCAGGGGCGGCGTCAACCGGGGAGTGCATTCAAGCCTTTTGTCTACTTAACCGGCCTGGATGATTTTACGCCGGCTTCCAGACTGTCTAATGAACCCATAACCTACATGATCGATGGAAAACCATGGGAACCTCAGAACTTTGCGCCGTCAGACGAACTTGATGTGAGTATGAGATCGGCCATTACAAAATCTTTTAATCTTGCAACACTTGACCTGGCCAGGAAGGTTGGTCTTGATAAGATAATCAAGACAACCGAAAGATTTCTATTCTCAACTCCTGTAAAACCATATCCCTCCCTTGCCCTGGGTGCGTTTGAGGTTATACCCCTTGAACTGGCACGAGCATACTGTGTATTTGCGGCAAACGGCATGCAGCCCTATCCTTTGTCACTGAAAGATGTAACCGATGAAAACAAAAACATTATAAAACAAAAACACATGAATATTGAACGTTTGACTAGTCCTGCAAAAGCTTTTATTATGAGTTCAATGTTGCAAAGCGTGGCAACCGAAGGAACCGCACGATCTCTGATAAGTAGAGGCATATGGTGGCCGGTTGCGGGTAAAACCGGAACAACAAACGACTTCAGGGATGCATGGTTTGTTGGATATACACCGGACATACTGGCGCTGGTGTGGGTTGGGTTTGATAACCAGGATTCCATTGTTGTCACCGGATCTGCCGCAGCTCTGCCTATCTGGGCCGACCTGATGAATTCGATTCCCCAGTATATATCCGAAGAATGGTATAAAATGCCGACCGGTGTCGTAAAAGAAACCGTATGCTCTGAAAGCGGTCTGCTTGCTCATAAAGGCTGTCCGGAAAGTATGGAAGAACTTTTCCTTAAAGAAAATATACCGACCGTCTTTTGCCCGGTTCATAAAAAACCGGGGTTGCTTAGAAAAATATTTGATTTTATGAGAAAAGATGAAAATGATAACAAAAAATAAATGGCTAAAAATCCTTTTAGCAGCAGCGCTGTTTTTGCCGGCTGCCGGTTGTATGAAACCTGTCTTAACCCCGCAGCCATCACAACCTGTTGAACAACCTAGCGCCCGCGTACTTGCTTCCCTGCAGTTAACTGAGCAGGGCCATACCTTGCTGGAAAGGAATAAACCTGATGCCGCCATTCGTGTACTTGAACGTGCAATCAACCTGAATCCGGGCAACGGTGAAAATTATTATTATCTTTCCCAGGCCTGGCTGATGAAAGGAGAAGCGAAACAGGCAAAAGAGTTTAATAGCCTGGCGGAAGCCTATTTGAAGGAGCAAACCGATTGGGCAATTCGTGTAGCCCGCCAGAAAGACCGGATCCAGGAGCTGGAAAAGTGAGGCTGCGGATTGGCTCATAAGATATTCATAGCAACTCTATGCCGTGTTATCCTGAATACTGCCAGGAGATTTGCCTATCCCTTCGCTCCTGTCCTGAGCCGGAGCCTGGGAGTTGAGCTTACGGCAATCACTTCCCTTATTGCAGTAAATCAGGCCACATCCCTCTTTGGCATATTCTTCGGACCTGTTGCGGATCGCCTGGGATACCGGTTGATGATGTTGACGGCAATGGCAATGCTTGCTCTCGGCATGTTTGCAGGAGGTTTTTTTCCTTTTTACGGTGTCATTCTGATCGCTTTATTTCTGGCCGGCATGGGAAAAACCATCTTTGATCCTGCTGTGCAGGCCTATGTCAGTGAAAGGGTCTCTTTTAAACGGCGTGGACTGGCCATAGGCCTGATTGAATATAGCTGGTCGGCAAGCACCCTTGTTGGAATACCTCTGATTGCTCTTTTAATTGACCGGTTTGGCTGGCGTGCACCTTTCTTTGTCCTGGGCGGGTTGAGTTTGCTTGGCATGGTGGCTCTTGGCATTCTGATTCCAGGGGAGAATAAAAAATTTGATGCACACCAGGCCTGGGCGCCTTTTCGGAGTGCCTGGCGCCGGCTATTCAGGAAACGGTCTGCCCTGGGTGCCATAGGATTTGCTTTTTTTTTAAGTCTTGGAAACGATAATCTTTTTGTTGTGTATGGGGCATGGCTTGAAAAATCTTTCGGTCTGAGCATTATTGCCCTTGGGATGAGTACCGCCCTTATAGGTCTGGCCGAATTATCCGGAGAGACGTTGACAGCCGCTTTTGCCGACCGTTTCGGAATAAAGCGGACAGTACTTACCGCTCTGACCCTGTGTTTGATAAGCTATGGGATATTGCCTTTTTTAGACCGTAACCTCCCTCTATCGCTCACCGGATTATTCTTCATCTTTTTAACCTTCGAATTTACAGTTGTCACCGGTATATCTTTGTGCACCGAGCTTTTGCCGGAATACCGTGCAACAATGATGTCGTTCTTTTTTGCTGCAGCAGGTATGGGAAGGATTGCAGGTGCGCTGATCGGGGGGCATGTATGGCTGGCAGGGGGAATACTTGCAACAGGCCTTGTTTCCGCCGCTTTCAGCAGCCTGGGACTTGCCTCGCTGGCCTGGGGATTGTATGGATGGCGGCGGTAACTAATCCTCATCAAGAATCTCGGCGATCTTTTGAGAAAGCTCCTTCATGTAAAAAGGTTTTTGAATAAAACCATTACAGCCCTTGTCCATTATTTCGGAAGCCTCGCTATTCATGCTGTAACCGCTTGAAAGGATAACCTTTACACCACTATTGATTTCCTTTAGCCTTCGAAAAGTTTCACCGCCTCCCATAACAGGCATAATCATATCTAAAATAACAATATCAATAATATCTATATTTTCTCTGTATATATCTATAGCACCCTTTCCGCTGCCGGCCGTAATCACATCATAGCCCAGCTTTTTGATTATTTTCTTTCCTACATCAATTATCATTTTTTCATCATCTACAAGGAGAACCGTTCCTTTGCCCCTTATCAGTTTCTCAGAAAGCTTTTTTTCTTCAGTAACAGTCTTTTCAGATGCAGGCAGATAAACAGTAAAAGTGGTTCCCACGCCCAGCTCGCTGTAAACGTTTATGAATCCCTCGTGATTTTTGATGATTCCGTAAACAGAAGCCAGCCCCAGCCCCGTTCCCCTCCCCATCTCTCTTGTTGTAAAAAACGGCTCAAATATTCTTTGCCGGGTAGCCTTATCCATACCCACACCGGTGTCGGTAACCGAGATTCTCACGTATTTGCCCGGTATCACTTGAAAGGGGGCTTTGTAACTTTCATCCAGAGTTATATTTTCTGTCTGAATATAAAGATCACCGCCGCCAGGCATGGCCTGCCATGCATTTACATAAAGATTAAGCAGTACCTGCTCGATCTGGCCACGGTCAACCTCTACGGTCCAGATATCCTGTCCGAAATTTTCGTGAATAGAAAGCTCTTTTCTTGTCCGGGCGAACATCTGAGTCTGATTTATCGTCAGCTCGTTTAGATCGATGGGCTTTGTCTCGTATTTTCCGCCCCTGGCAAAACCTAATAGCTGTTTGGTAAGATTTACTGAACTTTTAACATGGTTCCTTATTTCATTGAGGTGCTCAAAGTGGGGATGTGATGAATCAATATCCATCTGCATTAGCGAGGTATGTCCCTGGATACCCATCAGCAGATTATTAAAATCATGGGCAATCCCTCCTGCCAGTGTTCCTATGGCCTCCATCTTCTGAACCTGGCGAAGTTGTGTAGCCATCCATGCCTTTTCATCCTCGGCCTTCTTGCGCTCGGTGATGTCGCGCCAGGCCGAAAGAATGGCCTGACCACCATGGAAGGTGATAGTTTCCCCCTTTACTTCACAATACACAGGCTTTCCGTCGAAACGAATTAACTCAATCTCCGCCACTGATATTTTTTTTTCTTTTTGTATCAGCTGAATCCGCTTTTTTAATTTTTCATGATAATCAAGGTGGGCAACCTCCCATAACGATCTCCCGATAAGCTCCTCTGGATCGACTGCACCAAGTATCCTTGCCGCAGCCGGGTTGGCAAAGGTGATTTTCTCATCGACCCATACCACAACACCATCAGGCATCAGTTCCATCAGCTTGCGATAACCCCTCTCGCTTTTCCGTAGATTCTTTTCAGCCTGCTTCCGCTCGGTGATGTCCATGCTGATAGTCTGAATCATGATTTGCCTCTGATGTCTGAAGGTAGTACCGGTCGATTCCACATAAATTACTTGGCCGTCTAAGGTGATAAAGCGATGTTCTCTTAGAGGAGCACTCCACTCCTCTTTTAAAGCTTTTTGCATTCGCTCTAAAGACCCGGCCCTGTCGTCCGGGTGTACCAATTCTATATATGGCCGTCCTATAAGCTCTTGGGGGCCTGAAGCTCGAAAAAGTTTCACTCCGGCTGGATTTACATACTTGATTTTGCCGTCGATGTGGACCAGGACTGTGTTTGGTGAGATCTCCACAAGACGGCGGTATTGTTCCTCTGACTGGTCAAGGGCCTCCTCTACAAGCTTTCGCTCACTCACATCATCTAAAATGACAATAATACAATCCTGCTCCTCGTCTTTAATCGGAATTATGTTCAGTAAAACCTGTTTATTGTTTAAGACAACTGCCAGGTCCTCACCAATTTTCTCCATCGATAGAGTGGTTGCCCCCACCACCATGTCGCTTACCTTTTTAAAATGATTATCAGCAAAAAGTCTTGTGAAATCAGACCCTAAAAGTTTTTCCTCCTCAATGCCGGATAGCGAAACCGCAACAGGGTTGGCATAAATAATCTTGCCATCTATTGTCAGTTCAAAAATACCCTCGGCCATATTCTCTATTATAACCTGAAGATGTCTTCTTGTGGAAAGAAGTTCCTTTGTAATCTCCCTCTTATTAATATCTTCAATTCCTACCACTTTTTCTGCAAATCCGCTTTTATCTCCTTTTTCCCATCTCTTAAGCAGAGCAAGAACATGAGCCGACATTTTATCAAAGGGCCCCTTGGCGATGCATGCATCAGCTCCAAAACCGACAAAATCGAAGTCATCCTCGGCAGCAATGGCGGAAAGGATAACAAGGAAAGTATCTTTCATATGCGGCATACTGCGAATAATCCTGCAAAGTTTTTCCCCGCTGATATTAGGCATTATCAGGTCGATAAAAATTACATCCGGAGTGTATGTTTTTAAAACATCAAGGGAGGAAATACCGTCCTTGGCCGCTTTAACCTGATAACCCTCTTTTTCAAGCAAAGTGGTCATAAATTTCAATATCATCCGGTGATTATCCACAACCAGTATCTTTTTTTTCATCAAACCAAACCCCTTATTTTTGGCTCTTCTCCAAATTAGTTGGAGAAGAGGATTCTAGGATTCAAGGGTTCAAGGGTTCAAGTGAATGCAAACGGCTTGATACAGATGACATAAACACTTGCGTCTTCTCTGCCCTTACTCCTTAATCGTTTCAAAGTATGTCTATATAAAAAGACGGTTCCAAGAGTCAGGGATTTTTCTGTATGTATTTGTTTTCCGGTCATTTTCACTCGAACCCTTGTTTGCCCGGCGTAGCCGAAGGCGAAGCTTGGACCCCTTGAATCCGTGAACCCTGATCAATCGACCAACTCTTTGGGAGATGATCTTTATTTTATAACATTTTAGCGCTTAAAATATTATCTTATTCAGGTAATTTTGAAATTTCCATATGCCATTTATGCCATACAAATCGTATTTGTAAAGCATATAGTTACGACTTTCGGGTGCGGCTTCCATCGTAACATTAACTGGAAAACCCCATTATTTCGCGACTGTAAGCCACTACTACGCCTCATGATTATCCCGCTTTAGCGGGACACGCCTTGAATTTGAACTTTTTACGAAACCGTCTAAATCGGACTTTTTACGAGTTCATCAAATGTGATGGAGTCTCTCATAACTTTGTTTCTTCCTTGCTTTTTTGCCTCGTACATGAACTTATCGGCCAGATGATTGAGTGGTCAGTTTTTTAATACCCATTTCTCAATTACCTCAAAGACAAGCTCCTTTTTAATCGGCTTTTTGATATAATCATTCATACCTGCTTCAAAACATATCTCCCTGTCACCCTTTATGGCATTGGCGGTCATGGCGACAATCGGAACATGTTCCGATTGAGTTGATAGCTGACAGATGATAGCTGATAGGTTTGGTTCTTCCTTTGCTGCATGCTTTGAGCTATTGGCTGTGAACTGTGAGCTGTCTGCTTTGAGCTGTGAGTTGTGAGCTATGAGCTCTTCCTCCCACTTTCTGATTTCCTCTGTTGCCTCAAGACCGTCCATTTCAGGCATCTGGATGTCCATGAAAATCATGTCAAAATCGTCCGGAGACGAGGTGTATTTTTCAACTGCTTCCCTGCCGTTATTGGCAACTTCCACATGATAACCTGCCTTTTTTAGCATTAATGTTGCCAGCTTCTGGTTGACAGGATTGTCCTCGACAAAAAGTATACACATAGAATGCTTGGCTTCTTCCTTAATGGAATGTTGGGTAACAATTGCGCTTTGCTCCGGTTTTTCTTTGAGCTGTGGGCCATGAGCTGTAAGCCTTTCAATCATCTTTACAAGTTTTTCTCTGCGAACAGGCTTACTCAAGAAGCCGTCAAATCCTGCGTTTTCGCATTCTTTTGCGCTCCTCTCCATAAGTGAAGAAAGGGCAAGAAGCACTATTTGGGTCGGTTCGATCCCGTCATTTGACATTTGACATTTATCATTTGCGTCTTCTTCAATCAATGACTTCTCCCAATTTCGGACTTCTCTTGCCACATCATACCCGCTAACGGACGGCATCTGTATATCTAAAATGCAAAGGTCAAAAGGTTCCCCGGTTTCCAAGGCTTTTTGCAGTGCATGTACAACCTCCTTTCCGTCCAGCAGAGTAACTGCATTAATTTCTGCCGAATTTAAAGTATGCCTTAATATCTCCAGGTTTGTACGGTTGTCATCAACAATGAGAATCTTTTTACCGACAAGCGAAACAGGAGCAACTCTTTTGACTTCTACTTTTTCAACCTTTTTGAGCCATGCGGTAAAGTGAAAAACGCTTCCGGGGTTTTGGTCGGAGCGTAGCGTAGATCCCGCAGAAGGCGGGATTGGTGGTTGAGTAGTTGAGTGGTTGAATGAAGGGCTTTGAGCCCAGACATCTCCCCCCATAAGCTTGGATATTTTCTTGCATATGGAAAGACCCAGGCCTGTTCCTCCGTACTTTCTCGTGGTTGAACCGTCCGCCTGCTCAAAGGGCTCAAAAATGGCGGACAGTTTTTCTTCAGGAATACCTATACCGGTATCGCGTATTTTGGCATGAAGCTTAATCCTTTCTTCATCTTCCTCCTCCACCTCAATGGAAAGTTCAATCTCACCTGTTTCAGTAAATTTTGGGGCATTACCCATAAGGTTTGTAAGAACCTGCCTGTACCGCGTCGGGTCACCTTGAACCATTGCAGGAACGTTATCCCCGATACGGCACAAAACCTCGATGGGTTTTGATTCAATCTTCGGGCGAATCAGTTCACAGATGTCGTAGGCAAGAAGCTCGAAATCAAAATCTATCTCTTCAAAATCAAGTTGCCCTGCCTCGATCTTTGAAAAATCTAGGATATCGTTAATCAATGAGAGCAAAGATTCTCCGCTTCTTTTAACTGTTGCCACATAATCGTTCTGCTCTTCATTAAGGTCAGTATCAAGGAGCATGTCTGAAAAACCTATAACTGAATTCATGGGTGTGCGGATTTCGTGGCTCATGTTGGCAAGAAATTCACTTTTTGCCATGCTGGCAGCCTCGGCCATTAAAGCCATATCGTTGGCCCTCTCAATGGCCTTCTCAAGCTGGCGGTTGGTTTCAGCAAGCTGTTCTTCGGCCTGCTTGCGCTCTGTAATATCAGAATCGACCCCCCGATAGCCGATAAGCTCACCTTTTTCATCAAGTATCGGAATTCCGCTGGTTAAAAAACAAACCATTTGTCCGTCTTTTGTAAAATTCCAGTTTTCCAGGTTACGTATTGGGCGCTTATCTTTGACAATCTCACTAAAGATAGCGCCGATTCTTTCCTTCTCATCAGGATGCATGAAATCAATGGGGGTTTTGCCTATCATTTCCTCTGCCTTATAACCCAGGATTTCTTCCACCTTTCCCGAGCAATATGTATACACCCAACTCCTGTCTGTCTCCCAGATCCAGTCAGACATGCTTTCCACAATGTTTCTAAAACGGCTTTCTGATTGCTCGCGATTGGTGATTTCAGACTCAAGTTTCTCGTTGAGTTTTTCAACATGTTTCTTTTCATTTTCTAAATGCTTAATCAGATTGGTATTTTCAAACCGAATTTCCAATGAACGAAAAATACTTGTGTTCAAACGCAGTGCGGTAACTATCATTATAACCATGAAGAGAAATATCATTCCTGCTATAGCGATGTAAAGATCACTTCCCTGCAGTAGGAGTCGAATAATAAGGGGAATCGATGCTGTAAGACTGAAAGCTAAAAAAGCTCTCATCATTATTGAATATGTTCCCAGCGCTCCTGCTATCATCCCCCCCATAACGAGGATAAGAAAAATCTGGTGCAAATCAGAGTTCACACTAAACAGAAAGAATCCAGCAAAACCCCAAACAATACCGCTAACGGCTATTCCTGTTATAAGCACTATATTCCAGTAATCGGCTTTAAGAAGTTTAGATGAACTGCGCTTGTATTTATACAGCGATATATACCTGATGAACGTTATCAGAAAATTGCTGAGAAGCCATATGATCAATACCGTATGCGAAACAACATTCCAAAGGATGAAAGTCAGGATAGCCGAATTCACTATAGTTGCGATCATGCTTACAGAAACGTTTCCATAAAGGATATTAACTTGCTCTGCGTATAAACCTGTTTTATTTGTGTTTTTTGACATATTTAAAAGCTGTCCTTTCATTTTATCCCATGGCTTTCTTATTTGTGTGATTTAACGATTCGATTTCTCTGGGTTTTCCTTATCAACCTCTGTATCAAGCGTGCGCCCGTCGATTTTAGCCTGATTGTCTGCTTTAAAAATTATGGAGTTCAACAGTATTGCCCCTAAACCCCGATTCTTGGCTCCTGATACGATTATCTTGCTAATTCCACAATATTACAGATAAAAGCAACAAACATGCCAATATAATTAACCGTTTTGTGGAAAAAGGTGAATAAATATGTTTATCTGTTATATCAATAGGATATTAAACAATATTGCCGCATTATTTCTTTTTAGGCATGGAAAGGGGATAAAACATAGCTGGAAAGCTTAACTTTATGTCAAAGCTTTGACGCTATATCGGTGGAAATACAATGGGTTTGAAGGCAGGCAAAACTGTTACCGGTTAAATCAAAACATGACGGTCTCGTAAAAAGTCTCCCGCTTCAGTTCAGCGGGACGTTGTGCTGCATTTCGTAATCATTCAACGTACGATAAGTACTTCTTGTGATTACAAAATTTGCACGCCCTTCTTGTCCCGTTGCTTTTTAGCGGGGGAATTTGAACTTTTTACGAAACCGTCTAAATCGGACTTTTTACGAGTTTATCAAAAAATAAATTCCGATTTACCGGAAATGGTTAAATTCCTTATCAAATGGAAGAAGAAGTGTTAGCGTGATAACTTGCTGGTCATTTCATCTTCAATACCTTTTAAAAGCCATAAATTTTCTACATGAACATATTGTTTCGAAATTGTAGATGATATTCCTCCCTTGACAAAACAGGGATGATTTTCATAAGATACATTTTTTATTTAAGAAAATTGTTTATTTTAATGTCTGTGTCAGTCTGCCTATCGAAGCAAATCATAGATACCGTATATCAGAGCCCGATTGAATAAAAACTCATTCAATCGGAGTGGCTAATACACAAATAAAGGAGCTAAAATGAAGGATGTCGTAATCGTTTCAGCCTGTCGGACGGCCATAGGAGCATTCGGCCAAAGCCTGCGGGGCAGTAATGCCGCGGTTTTAGCCGGCGTTACAATGAAAGAAGCTGTAAAAAGAGCAGGCATAGACCCGGAAGTTATAGATGATATACGATACGGCTGTTGTATGGAACCTGTGGATGCTCTTAACGTAACACGCGTTGGTGCACTTTTAGCCGGTCTGCCTGATACGATTCCTGCGGTAACGATCAACCGCGTGTGCATATCTTCAATGGAAGCTGTGATCTCCGGTATGGCAATGATCCAGGCAGGCATGGCCGATGTGATACTTGCAGGTGGTGTCGAGCACATGTCCGGAGTACCATACACCGTTCCCGGCGCAAGGTGGGGATGCCGCCTCCAGGATGGTGTGTTTGTCGACTCCATGATCCACGCCCTTCATTGCGGATCACACATCATACCCCATCCTGAAGACGGACCCGTAAACGCTAATGAGCCACCTTTAAGTTTTTTCAAGGGAAAGCCATATATTATGGGTCATACCGCAGAATTCATAGCCCAACACATGAATATTTCCAGAGAAGAAATGGATGAAGTTGCATTAAGAAGTCAGAATAATGCGGAAAGAGCGACAAACGACGGTTCGTTTAAAGATGAAATTGTTCCTGTTGAAATTGTTCAAAAAAAACTGGATCCTATTATTTTTGATAAAGACGAACATTTCCGGCCTGGTTTGACCATGGAACAACTCAGTAAGCTTCCACCTGCCTTTCTTCCAAAAATCGGCAAGGTTACGGCAGGGAATTCCAGCGGAATTAACGATGGGTCCGCTGGTATTGTAATCATGTCTGCAGAAAAGGCAAAAGCACTCGGCATTGATCCCATTGCCAGGATAAAGGCTGTGGGAAAAGGTGCATGCCACCCTTCAGTGATGGGAATGTCACCCGTACCTGCTGTAAATGACCTTTTTAAGAGGAGCGGTTTTAGGATAGAAGATTTTGAGCTTATAGAGCTAAACGAGGCATTTGCAGCCCAGTACATAGGCTGCGAAAAAGAGCTGGGCCTAAACAGGGAGATCACAAATGTTAACGGGTCTGGAATCGGCCTGGGGCATCCTGTGGGTGCGACAGGCGCCAGAATCATGATAACTTTAATACATGCTATGAAAAAAAGAGGTAAAACTCTCGGCCTTGCCACCCTTTGCGGCGGCGGTGGGGTGTCAATGGCGTGTGCAATAGAGATTGTATAAAAATATGGGAATACATTCGCAAAGTCTTATTTTTCAAACAATTTAAAAGATAAAAAGAGGTGTGCAATGATCGTAGGAATCTTAAAAGAAATCAAGGCTGAAGAAAACCGTATCTCCATGACACCGGCAGGGGTGGAAGTTATGAAGCAAAACGGTCACACGGTTTTAGTGGAAAAAACGGCGGGTATGGGCAGCGGTTATGAAGACAGCACATATATCAAAAGTGGAGCCGAAATAATCGATACACCGTCAGAAATTTTCAACCGTGCCGATATGGTTATGCATGTTAAAGAACCTTTGCCGCCGGAGTATAACCTTATCAGGGAAAACCAGATTGTTTTTACCTATCTTCACCTGGCGGCAGCGGAAGAACTGACCAATGTGCTTGTTAAAAGCAAAAGCATCAACATTGCATATGAAACCATCCAGAAAGAAGACGGCTCCCTGCCCCTTCTTACACCCATGAGTGAAGTGGCCGGTCGCATGGCAATCCAGCAGGGAGCAAAATACCTTGAAATGGCTTACGGAGGAAGAGGACTTCTGCTGGGCGGCGTTCCCGGAGTAAACCCCGGAACGGTTCTTGTTATCGGCGGCGGAGTAGTCGGAACCAATGCTGCCAAGATGGCTTGCGGCATAGGAGCCAAAGTTTACATCCTCGATTTCAACCTTGACCGGTTGCGCTATCTTAGCGATATAATGCCAGCCAACTGTTTTCCCTTAATGTCGAGCCCGGCTACTATTCGCAAACTTGTTAAAGAGTCCGACGTTGTGGTAGGCGCTGTTCTTATTCCCGGAGCAAAAGCGCCGAGACTTATCACAAAAGAAATGCTGAAAACCATGAAAAAGGGATCTGTAATCGTGGATGTTGCCATAGATCAGGGCGGGTGCTTTGAAACATCGA
>DAOWEJ010000091.1 GCA_030638575.1 Deltaproteobacteria bacterium
CTAACAAGGCGATTGTAGGCGCAAACGCATTTGCACACGAAGCCGGAATTCATCAGGACGGCGTGCTGAAAAATCCAATGACATATGAAATCATGAAGCCTGAAACCATCGGCCTGAGAGCAAATAAGCTAGTGCTGGGAAAACATTCCGGAAGGCATGCCTTACGCTCTCGTTTAAAAGAGCTGGGGTATGATCTTTCCGACGAAGAATTAAAACTTGTCTTTAAGAAATTCAAGGAGCTTGCTGATAAGAAAAAGCATATTGTTGATGAAGACCTGGAAGTTATCGTTACAGAGGGAATCCTGCGTACAAAGGATATATTCCGTCTTGAATATCTAAATATAACCAGTGGAACAACAGTTATTCCCATGGCCAGTGTCAAGCTCGAAATAAACGGAAGGTCGGTGCAGGGGGCAGATTACGGAAACGGTCCTATTGACAGTGCTTTTAATGCTATTGCCAAATTAACCGGAACAGAATCTGAACTTTTAAGATTTTCCGTTAGCGCCCTGACAGGCGGCACGGATGCCCAAGGCGAGGTAACGGTACGTCTAAGAGAAAACGGTCTTGTAGCCCTCGGCAAGGGGGCAGATCCGGACATTATTACCGCCAGTGCCAAGGCTTATGTCAACGGACTGAACCGGCTGGAGTATCTCAAAGCCAACCCCATGAAAGATTCCGTTGTCTTATAAAATGAGACCTTTGAAAATCGCCCAATTTTGTTCAAGTTCAAGGAAGGCGATCCGCCTGAGGCGGATTAACCGGAGGAATATATTGAATATTTCGAGGATAGCGCTAAAGCTTCACTAAAGTGCCAAAATTTGAGCCTGACACAGAAATTGGGCAAAAGGAGGTGTTTTGCAAAGGTCTCAAAATCTGACGGCTTCGTAAAACTGTTATTTTATTTTTTACGAAGCCGTCATTTGACGGTCTCGTAAAAAGTAACACCGCTGGCTAAGTAAAAAGTTCCATATACAAGGCGTAGTGGTTTTTCAGGAACGAGGCAATACATTTAGTATGCCGAGTGCCTGAAAAACCGCTACAACGCAGTAGATGGGACTTTTTACGACGCCATCATCATTTACTTGCTCTGCAAATCGATCACAAGCTGCACCAGAGTTGCAACCTGATCATCCGGAACCCTTCCGCGTACTATAGCTTTACATACCCTGTTTTTATCAAGTATGATTATATTGGAGGTGTCTTTTTTAAGGCCCCATTCACCACGCAGGGTGGCCTTGTAATCGAAAAGTATAATGGTTTTATACTTTTTGGCCTTTTTGCCTGCAATTGCCCTGATAGCAAAATTCGGCTTCCAGGTAGCAGCACAATCTGCAATCCCTATCCCCTTATAGTTTGCATCATTCAGCCGCCCATCGTCTTTTGCCTTTTTCATGGCATCTGTAAAATGCTCATTCAGGTCGGACTCGTCAGGATCGACATAGTTTACCATTAGAACCTTTCCTGCCCATGATTCCATTGTAAAATCTTTTTTTTCACTATCCTTAAATGACCAGTCAGATGCTTTCATTCCAACTGCAAGCTCCCTTGCCATCACAGGTGAACCTATTAAAAACAATACCGCAACCAACATTAAAATAACCTTCTTCATTTAATCCTCCTAACCAGGACAAGCCTGTAAAAAAGTTTTTTTATCACGAAAGCACGAAAAAGATAAAATTATAATTTCGTGCTTTCCCTATTTCGTGTTTTCGTAATTGGTTTTATTTTTTGCTATTAAAAAACAAATTTACAACTAATGTCGTGTCAATTGAAAAATGACAAATTTAGTAGTCTTTTTACGAAATCATCAAACTTAATAAACTCGGAAAAAGTATAACCGATGGCTAAGTAAAAAGTTCCATATACAAGGCGCAGTGGTTTTTCAGAGACGCGGCAATACATGTAGTATGCCGAGTTTCTGAAAAACCGCTGCAACGCAGTAGATGGGACTTTCTACGACGCCATCAAATTTCAAGAGTCCCGATAATATCCCTTACAGAAGAAATTTTCTTTTCCCTGAGAAATCCTTCTATGCCTTCTATTATATCAATTGTCGCATTTGGATTTATAAAATTTGCAGTGCCGATTTGAACTGCGGCAGCACCTGCTATTAAAAACTCAAGTGCGTCCTGTGCAGATATGATCCCACCCACTCCGATTACAGGAATTTTCACACTCTGGACCACCTGCCATACCATGCGCAAAGCAACCGGTTTAATTGCAGGGCCTGAAAGCCCACCGGTAATGTTTGCAAGTTTTGGCCGCCTTGTCTCAATATCAATAGACATGCCTGTAATCGTGTTTATCAATGACAGAGAATCAGCACCGGCATCTTCAACAGCTCTTGCTATTTCTGTTATGTCGGTCACATTCGGAGAAAGCTTGACAATAAGCGGTTTGGAAGTTTTTTCTCTTACAGCCCTGATCACTTTTGCCGCAGTTTCAGGAACTACACCGAATGCGATTCCCCCTGCTTTAACATTAGGACAGGAAATATTTACCTCAATACCGGCAATTTCTTTCAATTCATCTATGCGTGCTGTAAGGACTGCATAGTCGTTGATGCTTTTCCCAAAAATATTTACAAAAACAGGGGTTAAGAGTTTTTTTAAAAAGGGAAGTTTTTCTTTTTCAAATGCTTCAATCCCCACATTTTCAAGGCCGATGGCATTTAGCATTCCGCAGGCGGTTTCAACAATCCTGGGAGGTTTGTTTCCCCTCGAAGGTTCAAGGGACAACCCTTTAACAATAATACCGCCCAGTCGGTTCAAATCAACAAGTTTTTCGAACTCCCTTGCGTATCCAAACGTCCCGGATGCAGTCATTACAGGATTTTTAAGTTTTATACCGCCGATATCTGTTTTTAAATCGGGTTTTCTTTCCATTAGCATGTTTCTAAAATATTTTCTCTTTTACCGCAAGTTATTGTTCATTCTTTTTTCAACCGCCTTTATCCTTGCCTCCAGGTTAAGCAAATATGCGGGTTCCGGCTGCTTTGGACCCTCATTACTGTCGTATTCGATTTTTTTAATCCGTATCTTTACCCGTTCATGATCACCGTCTTCTTCATCGAGGCAAAGCTCTACCAACTTCCTGAACCTTTCACACTCCAGCATCGATTCCTGTATGTATTTTCCGGCAACATCATTGGTATATACAAACAGATGTCCGAGACACAACACCTTAACATCCAGCAAACTCAGCTTTTTCATTGAGTTATAATACTGATCATAATCAAGCAGACAGTCTGAAACAATATATCCGCTTCGATCAGGCTGCCCTGCGGCTTCTGATGATAATAAAATCTTTTTTTCAGGAATATAATAGCTCAGGCAATCTGAGGTATGACCCGGCGTTTCAATTACATGAATATTCAATTCATCTGAAATCTCAATTACATCTTCATCCTTGACTGTTATATCTACCTCAAACGACTCAAAAACATCCAATGGGTTAAAGTCTACTCCAACATCCCTTGCAGTCTGCTCTGAAGCCTGATTCAATTCCTTTATTAATTTAATCGCATTTGGACGGCCAAGGATATTTTTTGCTTTTTCAGATGCAATAACTTTCATTGACGGAAAATATTTTTTAAGGATGGAAACAGAACCGCAATGATCAAAATGGGCATGTGTTAAAAACAAGTATTCAGGATGCCTGCTACCAAGAATATTTTTAATCTCTTTAGCATATATTTCACCTAAAAAAGCAAAGCCTGCATCGAAAATTACAGGGCGAACCCCATCCATAAGATAGACCGGTATTGCCGGATTTCCAATAGAGTAAAAATCTTTCGTTATTTTTCCTGTATTATTAATAATCATATTTTATGGTATGCGTTCACAGGTTCAAAGTTCACCGTTCAAGGTTGATAAATCCATGAACTGCGATGCTGGCACGCGGAATTCATCTGGCCTGTTCGTTGATATTTTTGAATCTGCCGGGTGATATGTAATCTTCATCCACGCCTGCTGTCTTCGGGCAGGGCTCTATAACCCTGAACCGTCAACCCTGGAACTTTGAACCGGAGTGGTTACTCATATCAAAGTACTGCCATATTGTGAACCGTAAAATGCAAGGTGTATTGAATTTTTTTCATATACCCTATAAAAATAATGGGAAAGAATTTTTAATTATGGCTGTTTTTCTTTTGTTAAGGCTGGATACAGCTATTCCGTAAAATGACTGCATTTGCGGTATGTCATCTTTTTTATTAAAGAAAGGTATGGTATCAAAAAATTATATTATTATCTTGGTGGGTTAGTGACTTTTTTTCTCAACTGTTAAAAATATTTCCTGATAGAGATTTCTCAGCAGGCTTTAGAGAGCTGATCGACCTTTGATTCCTGTCTATTTGCATCATATAATTGTACAACTTCGGATGTTTTTGAATTTGCAGCATTAAATTTTCCCGCCCTGATCACTCTCACCTCATTCATCAGACAATTTCCTTCAAAAATCGCACCTTTATTTACCACTACAACAGGTGCCCAAATATCTCCATAAACTTTCCCCGTGGACAGGATCTCAACTCTTTCTTCGGCTATAATATTGCCGTGAATCTCTCCTTTACTGATAATAGACTTAACATGAATATCTGAATTTATCTTTCCTTTTTTTCCGACAATTAGGGTTCCCGGAGCAGCAATATCCCCCTTAAAATGACAGTCCAGCTTAAACGTCCCGTCAAATGTCAATCTTCCTTCAAGGACTGAATCTTTGCTCAAACAGCTTGTTATTTTATTCATGTTTTTATGCCTCGATTATTGATGGTTTCGTAAAAAGTCGTTTTAATACATAGATACCCGCCTTAGCTGGTATTACGGTCAGCATATAAGCTCGGTATTTAGGTTTTACTGTTATTCCCGCGCAGGCGGAAATCCGGATAAATGTGAAAATACGACTTTTTGCTGGTTCATCATTATTGATTTAAAAATTATCTAATCACAGGCTGCTTCAACAATCGTGCCAAATTATCTTGTTTGTTTTAATTGCTTTATATTCAATTTGTTATGACCATCTTGTTTTTACTTGTTTCAACACATTATGTAAAAAATGAGCTACATATTATGAAATAAATGTTATATTTCTAATTGGGCTCTAATTTTTCTTTATTTGGCAAAATCATATAAAAATAGTGCTGATTAAACAAGAAAGAGGTGAGAAATAGGCGAGTTTCTCTGGAGGCTTGAAATAAATGGTGCCGAAGGGGAGACTCGAACTCCCACGGAGAAACCCCCACTAGACCCTGAACCTAGCGCGTCTACCAGTTCCGCCACTTCGGCACATGAAACATCTTGCATTAAAAAGATTGATTTAATACAAAAGATGATTTAAATAATCTTTTTTATTTTTGATGTCAACTCCAATGTTTAAAATTTGAAAAGTTTGAAATGAAAATTGTTGAAAACCTCGAGCAGATAACAAAACCTTATAAAAAAGCTGTTATCACCATTGGTAATTTCGATGGTGTTCACATCGGACATCAGGCACTTTTCCACGAAGTCATTGAAAAGGCAAATGCCATCGGCGGCACATCCATTGCCATGACCTTTGAACCGCATCCCATCAGGGTGTTAAAAGAAAACAACCATCCACCCCTTATCACCCTTTATGAACAAAAGGTTGAACTCATTGAAAGATCAGGCATTGATGTTCTAATTTGCGTCCCATTTACCCGTGAATTTGCCGCTATATCTGCAAGGGATTTTGTGGAAGACATTCTGATTCGGCGGATTGGAATGACGATCATTGTTGTTGGTGCAGATTACGCTTTTGGTAAAAATAGGGAAGGAAATATTGATCATTTAAGAACCTTCGCCGAACTTTTTGATTTTCAGGTAATCCTTGCGGACTGGATCCAGGAGGCAAATAATTCTTCTGCCAGAATCAGTAGCACAAAAATACGAAATCTTGTTATATCCGGTCATGTTGCCGAGGTCCGCAAACTTCTTGGCCGTTACTATCAGATACGAGGAACAGTGGCAACCGGACGAAACAGAGGGGGCAGGCTTTTAGGATTTCCCACAGCAAATATAAACATCCATGATGAGCTGTGCCCCAAAATTGGTGTATATGCTGTCACAGTCGAGTTTAGAAATATTAAATACAAAGGCGTTGCGAATATCGGGTACAGTCCTACTTTTGATGATTATATTTTTACCGTTGAGGTTCATATCCTTGACTTTAATGAAAATATATATGGCCAAAAAATTCGTGTTAATTTCATCTCACGGATAAGAGATGAAAAAAAGTTTGCAAATATCAATGAACTGTCAAAACAAATCAGACGAGATGTCGAGAAAGCACAGGAAATTTTATCGTAGGCGTTCACAGGTTCAGACCTGCCCGCATGACGGCAGACGAGGTTCACAATTCAGGGTTATCTCTCTTTCGTTGAACCTTAAACCCTGAACCTTGAACCCTGAACCATTGAACCCATGATATGAACAAAAAATTTATAACTTCCCTGATAATAGGGAGCATAGCATCAGGCGCTGCATTATATTTTGCTTTCAGGAATGTTCCATTCGCTGACCTTGTTATTTATCTGAGGTCAATCAATTATTTTTGGATAATACCTTCTGTTTTAATTGTTATCTTATGTTTCATTTTAAGAGCTGTCAGATGGCAACTTATTTTAGGTTCGAGCTGGAAGATAAATTTCCGGCAGGCATATCATCCCCTTATGATCGGTTTCATGATAAACTGCGTTCTTCCTGGAAGGGTCGGTGAGGTGGCAAGACCCGTTATTTTACAAAAAAAAGAAAATATTCCCTTTTCCACGGGTCTGGCAACTGTTGTTGCTGAACGGGTATTTGACCTTTTTATGCTCATAATTCTATTTGTAACAGTTTTGGCAACAGTAAAGATAGACCCTGACCTGACAATTGAATTTGGCAAGTATAACTTAAACCGTGAAACCCTTGAGTTTATTTTCAGTAGTATGTTAAAGTTGAGCATACTCCTTATGGCCGGAATTATGATGGTCAGTTTTAGCATCACCCGCAGGACAATAAACCGGATGATCATGGGAATGCCTTCTCTTTTGTTCTTTGCCGATACATCTTTAAAAGAGAAAATAAAGGAAAAAATCTGTTTACATGCTGTAAGAATCGTTGAAAATTTCGCCTCTGGTTTCTCTCTGGTTAAATCCCCGAAAACGATTTGCATCTGTTTTATTTTTTCTATTATCATTTGGGCTCTTCATGTTTTTACATATTACGTATTTGCACTCGGCTGCCCGGGCGTAGATTTGTCATTTGCCGAACTGGCTGCTGTCATGGTAATTGTATGTTTTTTTATCGCTCTTCCATCTGTTCCCGGTTTTTGGGGTCTTTGGGAAGCCGGAGGTATCTTTGCCATGCTTCTTTTCGGCGTCTCTTACAAAGAAGCAGCCGGATTTACACTTGCAAACCATGTTGTGCAGATGTTTCCTGTTATCATTATCGGTTTTATATCAGCTTTTATAACAGGTGTTAATATACGCCGTGTTTCATTTAACCAACAAAAGGATATAACCGATGTCAGTTCTTGAAATACTTACATATCCGGATAAATTTCTCCGTGAACCCACAAAACCTGTAGAAGATATTGACAGTAGAATCCAGAAGATTATCGATGATATGGCTGAAACCATGTATGATGCTCCTGGAGCCGGTCTTGCTGCAATACAGGCAGGATATGATAACAGTATTATCGTATATGATGGTCTGCCTGGTGAAGTAAAACAATCACTTCAGGTTCTTTTAAATCCCAAAATTATCGAGACTGAAGGTGAGATAATTTCAGAGAATGAAGGATGCCTGAGCGTTCCGGATTTAAGGGCGGATGTAAAACGACCGGCATTAGTCCTTGTTGAAGGCTTTGACCGTGAAGGCAAACCTCTGCGATTTGAGGTCGAAGGACATCTGGCTGTGGTTTTACAGCATGAAATAGATCATTTAAACGGCATTTTGTTTATAGAACATATTAGCGCATTAAAAAGAGAACTTTATAAAAGAAGCATAAAAAAGAAATTAAAAAGAAAATGAAAAAGAAGCTTAAAATAATATTTATGGGCACACCTGATTTTGCTGTGCCATCATTAAAAGCTCTTTCCAAAAACGGTTATAATGTATTGATGGTTGTAACCCAACCTGATCGGCCAAAAGGGCGTGGACGGAAGATTATTCCTCCTCCGGTTAAAGAAGCCGCTCAACACATTGGATATGATGTAATCCAGCCGGTTTCGATAAAAAATAAAGACTTCTCTGATACCATTACCGGACTTAAACCCGATATATTCATAGTTGTTGCATATGGTCATATTCTCCCGCAAAATATTCTTGCAATTCCTGAAACAGGAGCAATAAACCTGCACGCATCACTTCTTCCAAAATATCGAGGACCGGCTCCTATCCAATGGGCGATCATAAACGGAGAAAAGGAAACCGGTGTAACTACAATGCTCATGGATGACGGCATGGATACAGGTGACATTCTCCTTTCATCAAAAGAAAAAATTACAGCAGTTGATACATCCGCCACCTTGCACGACCGCCTTTCTGTTATAGGGGCGGACCTTTTAATAAAAACATTAAAATCTTTTGAAAACAATGATATCAATCCCATTGCCCAAGACCATGCCAGTGCAACTTATGCCCCCTTGTTAAAAAAAGGCGATGGCCGCATCATATGGGAAAAAACTGCTGAATATATAGCTTCTTTTATCCGCGGGGTGACTCCATGGCCTGGTTCATTTACGTTTCAAGATAACAAGCGACTTAAAATATTTTCTGCCAAACCCATCTTAGTTGAGGTCAATGAAGCCCCTGGTACTGTTATAAAAGGGTTCCCTGATGAACTGCGCATTGCAACCGGAAAAGGCGCACTGTCCGTCATTGAAATCCAGGGTGCTTCCGGAAAGCGTCTTTTAATTAAAGATTTTCTGCGCGGAAACCAAATGACTCCCGGTATCGTTCTGCACTAGCCGCAGCATTATGAAAGGCTCACGCTTAATCAACCAATGACGAATGAATTAAAACCCGATAACAAGCATCTTCGACAAATTGGAATTTCTGCTCCGCTTAAACCACCCATCCCGACAAGTAAAAATTCAAGTCTAGCTTCAAATGGAAAACGGAATCCGGAAACCAGCAGCCCGCTCGATGCTCGCAAAACTGCGCTGTCTATACTTACTACTCTGGATAAAGAAAACAAAACCCTCGACAATATAATAGAAGATTTTTCCGATAAAATAGATTTATTTTCAAAAAAGGATCGTGCTCTGATGAATGCCCTGGTATACGGTGTTCTTAGATGGCGAGGCAGGTTGGACCATATAATCGAATTTTTTTCTAATACACCCCTAACCAAGATTGATCTAATAGTTTTAAATATTCTCCGGATTGCCCTTTTCCAAATCATCTACTTAAGCCGGATACCAGCCTCTGCAGCGGTTAATACATCGGTTGAACTATCAAAATCTTTTGCTGCGCCATGGGTTACAGGATTTGTAAACGCCATCTTGCGAAATGCCGTCCGTAAATTTGATAAAATCCCCTTCCCTGACCTTGAAAAAGATCCTGTATCTACGATAGCTGTTCGCAACTCGTTCCCTAAATGGCTCATTAAAAGATGGCTATATCGATTCGGCCATGAAGAAACCAATCTACTATGCAGAGCAATAAATACCATCCCCCCTATCACCATACGTACCAACACTTTAAAAACAACACGGGAAAAATTAATTAAATCCCTTCAGCATGAAGTTGAAAAAATTAAAAGCACGACTTATGCACCTGATGGTATATGTTTTTTTAATCCAAAGTCATCTATTCCTAAAATACAAAGCTTTCGGGATGGATGGTTCGTTGTGCAGGATGAAGCTGCACAACTTGTCACACTTTTATTGGATCCCAGACCAGGTGATAATGTTTTGGATGCATGTTCCGGTTTAGGAGGAAAAACCGGACATATTGCCCAGATAATGAAAAATAAAGGCAGTATTATCGCAATAGATAAAGATGATAAAAAATTATCCCGTCTTTCTTCTGAAATGATCAGGCTGGGTATTTCAATTACTAAAACAATTCCTTGTGATCTGGAAATGCCCTTAAACGAAAAAGGGTTGGGATTATTTGATCGCATTCTATTAGATGCCCCCTGCTCAGGTCTTGGTATTATCAGGAGGAATCCGGATATAAAATGGTCAACATCAAAAAAGAATATAAACTTTTTTAAAGAAAGACAGTTGTTGTTTATCGACAACCTGGCTTGCCTTGTTAAACCATCAGGTGTTCTCGTATATGCGGTATGCAGCACAGAGCCTGAAGAAAATGAGGAGGTGGTTAAAGATTTTTTGAGTAATCATCCAGAATTTGTTATAAAGAAAAATTGCGTGCCGCAGTCTTTAAAAAACAAAGCTTTGATATCAGGGGGCATGTATCTGAAAACCAGCCCTATAAACAGCAACATGGATGGTTTTTTTTCAGTATGCTTTCAAAAAAAACCTGTCTAATTCCGGTATAATAAATATGAAGGACAAAGCATTAAAAATTGCAAAAATAGCAGCTTTAGTATTTTCCTTTATCATGTTTGCAGGATTTAGTGCATATATTACCCTTACACTAATAATAAAAAGTGAAGACACTGTTATCGTTCCTGAACTTTCTGGAAAGGAAATTGTCTATGTTCTTGAAATTTTAACAGACCTTGGGTTAAATATAAAAGTTAAGGGATCTGAATACAGCGCCGACATTCCAAAAAATTACGTGATCTTTCAACAGCCGGAATCCGGTACGGAAATAAAAAAAGGTCGTGATGTTAAAATTATAATTTCAAAGGGTGCTAAGACAATTTTAATGCCTAACCTAAATGGGCTTTCGGTTCAGCAGGCACACATAATCATAGAAGAAAACGGGCTGTGCCAAGGGAAGCATTCGAGCACCTACAGCCGCCATAACATAGAAAAAGACAACATAATAGCGCAAGTTCCTTCACCTGGTTCTCTAATCACACGTGGTGATTGCGTAAACGTCCTTGTGAGCCTCGGACCCAGGCCAAGAGCATATAAGATGCCTGACTTAAGCGGACTTTCCTTAGATAATGCGATAGAGATGATTGAAAAGAGCAACCTGCTACTCGGCGGAGTAAAATCGATTTTTTATAAAGACAAACCCTATAACGCAATAGCCGACCAGGATCCACTTCCAGGTTACCGTGTGTTTGAAAGAAGCTTAGTCAATCTTGTCATGAACAAAAAGACGGACAGGCATACTCCGGGATATTTAACCGGTGGGAAAAGAGGAAGGTTCTTCAGATACAGAATAGAAAACGGTTTTTTTAAAAGACATATTCGTGTTTGTTTAACAGGATTAGAATTTTCAAATGACCTTTTAGATGAATTTGTTAAACCCGGAGAAGAAATCTGGCTGTTGATTCCCGGTGACAATAATGCAATTATTGAAGTTTTTGAAGATGATGAACTGGTGGAAAGCCGGGTCATCGACTAACCTTAAAGACCAGGAGATGTTATTATGAAACTTATTGCACCATCGATTTTATCTGCTGACTTTTCAAAGCTTGGTGATGAGATAAGAGCCGTTGAAAATGCAGGCGCCGACTGGATACACGTTGATGTTATGGACGGACATTTTGTTCCCAATATTACAATGGGACCAATTGTTGTTAAGGCTGCCAAGTCTGTTACATCCCTTCCCATAGACGTTCATCTTATGATTGAAAATCCGGACAACTACATACCTGATTTTGCAAAAGCAGGTGCTACATATATTGCAGTGCAGGTAGAAGCCTGCAAGCACTTAAACAGGTCTATTCAATTTATTAAGGAATTCGAAACACGTGCAGGTGTTGTTTTAAACCCCTCAACTCCGCTTTCTTCAATAGAATGGGTTCTGGAATATTTGGACTACATAGTAATTATGAGTGTAAATCCCGGATTCGGCGGGCAGACTTTTATTGAAAACAGTCTGGATAAAATAAGAGTCCTTCGTGGTATGATTCAAAAAAGAGGGCTTTCCACCCTTATTCAAATTGACGGAGGAGTTAATGAAAAAACCATTGCTGAAATCTCCGAAGCCGGTGTCGATGTATTTGTGTCAGGGTCGGCTATTTTCGGTAGTCCTGACTATAAAAAGACCATAGAGAGTTATCGTAAAAAAATTGGAAATTAAGAAATCGGAGAAGTTAATTTAATTCTTTTTTAAAATAGGAAACGGATTTTCACAGGTTTGCACGGATTTTCAATCAGGTTCACAGTTCAAGGTTTCACGGTTCAAGGTTGAAGAGAGATGAAGATTGAACAGTTTAAAGACATTGAAGGCGATCAACCTTGAACCGTGAACCCTGAACCTGAGTAGTTATAAAAAAAATAATATATCTGTGTAATCCGTGTTTATCCGTATCCCATTTAGAAAAGCTAAAATCATACCGGAGAAGTAAATAAAATGGGAAAATCCAAAGACCGCTCCAAAATTCTGGTAATCCATGGCCCCAATCTGAATATGCTCGGAAAAAGAGAAACGGATATATACGGAAAATCGACACTCGATGAGATTAACGCTGATTTGAAAAAAATGGGAGAAAAGGCAGGTCTGCTTGTCGAAACTTTTCAATCGAATCATGAAGGTGCTATTGTTGAAAAAATACAGCAGGCAGTCGGAAAACACAGCGGTCTTATCATCAACCCTGCCGCATTTACCCACACCAGTATAGCCATCCGTGACGCACTTTTATTGCTTGATATACCGGTAATCGAAGTTCACATATCCAATATTTACAAAAGAGAACCGTTTCGGCACACGTCAATGATCTCCGATGTTGCAACTGCTATTATTGCGGGCTTCGGGGCATACGGCTACACTATGGCTCTTGACGCAATAGCCGGGATAATTCATCCATAATTGAACAAAAAACACTTAATTGCCTATTGCTTTTGGTACGTTGTATTAATAACTAAACATGCTAAATCAGACTATT
Organism: Deltaproteobacteria bacterium; assembly: GCA_030638575.1. GTDB lineage: Bacteria > Desulfobacterota > Desulfobacteria > Desulfobacterales > JAUWMJ01 > JAUWMJ01. The sequence goes on from DAOWEJ010000091.1 coordinate 12,985, forward strand.
ATTAATACTTCAAGGAGCCTGCTATGAATAGCAAAGTAATTTCAACCGCAGCTTTAGCATTATTTGCTGTTGCCTGTCTTTGCATAGATTCACCGGCCCAGGACGCCCGGACTTTGGTGAAAGCAGGTTTTGATTATATGCGGGGTAAGTCTTCGTTTTCCATGGTCGATATGACCATTCATCGTCCGGATTGGGAAAGGAAGATGACGTTTGAAGCATGGACAAAGGGACTTAAAAACAGCATATTCAGGATCGTAGCTCCGGCAAAGGATAAAGACAACGGCACGCTAAAAAAGGGAAAAGAAATGTGGACGTATAATCCCAAGGTCAACCGTGTAATCAAGCTCCCCCCTTCAATGATGTCCCAAGCCTGGATGGGATCGGACTTCTCCAATAATGACCTTTCAAAAACCGATAGCCTTATCGATGATTATACTCATACCATTACAGGGACCCGGACCCATGACGGGAAAAAGGTTTATCTGATTAAATCGATACCCAAGCCTGGCGCGCCAGTTGTATGGGGTATGCAAAAACTTAAAATTCGAGAAGACCATGTCTTTCTGGCTCAGGAGTTTTATGACGAGGATTTCAAACTGGTCAAAGTTATGACAACCCTCCAAATCCAGATGCTGGGGGGGAAAATGTTCCCCAAGGTATGGAGAATGCAAAAAGCTGAAGCAACAGATGAGTATACAGAATTGAATTATAAAAAACTCTCTTTTAAAGAAAATCTAAGGGACAACCTTTTTACAATATCCAATCTGAAAAACCCCAGGAGATAGAAAGTTCATGTCCATGGACGTAAAAATGGCCTGGCGGAATATCTGGCGCAATCCCAGGCGCACTATTTTGACCATATCTGCCATTGCATTTGCCAGCCTTCTTCTGGTTTTTATGCTCTCCTTTCAATTCGGCTCCTATGAAACCATGATCAACTCGTCGGTTAAAATACATACAGGTCATTTGCAGGTACAATCTACGGGGTACCAGGATAAAAAAAGCATCCGCCTGGTAGTGCCTGATCCAGATGCAATAGGTAAAATATTAGATCAGATACAGAACGTGGAAGCATATACCTTCCGAGCCGATGCCTTCTCCCTGGTATCCTCCAAAAAACGAACATATGGCAGCATGGTCATCGGAATCGACCCGGTTAAGGAAGAAAAAGTGTCCACATTAAAATCCTTGATACGAAAAGGGAGTTATCTGGTCAAAGATGACGCCGATCAGGTATTAATAGGAAATCTTCTGGCTAAAAATCTAAAAGTTGATATCCAGGATGAAATAACCATACTCGGCCAGGGACGGGACGGCTCTATTGCAGCCACTGTTGTTAAGATAAAGGGAATTTACTCATCCGGCATTGACGATCTTGATCGCAGTTCTATCCACATGCCTCTGAAATACTTTCAGGATGTTTATGGCATGTACGGTGCAGTACATGAGGTAGTTGTAATTGGAAAATCATTAAAAAAAACGAAAATAATAAAAGCAGCTCTTTCTGCAGGAATAAAAAAGACTGACCCAAAAGACCGATTGGTAGTCCTGGATTGGAAAGAACTCATGCCGGGTTTGCTCCAGAGTATAGAGCTCGATCTTGTGAGTGGAATCATTTTTTATTTTTTATTGATCCTGGTAGTTGCATTCAGCATTCTGAATACTTTCCTGATGGTCATCTTCGAGCGGACAAGAGAATTCGGTGTTCTCAAGGCCATTGGAACAACACCCGGCAGGCTCACAAAACTCCTTTTAATAGAATCTATAAGTATGACAATGATCGGTATAGTCGCAGGAATCATAGCCGGGAGCCTTATTACATTATTTTTCCAGGAACACGGAATCGATATTTCCGGAGCATCAGATCTTCTAAGCCAGTTTGGCATATCAGGACGTATTTATCCCAGACTGTCGATTCTTTCAGCTCTTATCGGACCAGGTGCAGTCTTTGTTATTACCTTTCTGTCTGCCCTTTACCCGGCTTTCAAGATTCGAAGTCTTAATCCGGTTGAAGCGATGACATATGTGTAAGTACTATGCATTTTTAATACAACTTTTGAAAAATGTGGGTTTTTCAGAGCAAAAATAACATACTGGGTCGTAACGAAAATGTTTCGTGTTCCGCGTAACGGGTTACGGGTTTTAAATAGGATGGTTTCCTTTTTTATAACTCGCAACTCGTAACATCATATTTCAAAATAAAAACAAAATGCTGTTTGAGATCGACAACAAATTGTCGATGTTGTATCACTAAGCGCTTAATGAAGATTGAAGTTTGAGGTATTGTATGTATTTCCAGTTAGCCTGGCGAAATATCTGGCGCAATTCAAGGAGGACAGCCGTTATCATGATTGCCATTGTTATCGGCGTCTGGAGTATGATTTTTTTAAGCGCATTTATGAGGGGGATGGAATACGATATGATCAAAAACGGTATCTCCACCCTAACCGGAAATATCCAAATCCACCAAAAAGACTACATAAATGATCCGGTTATAGAAAACAGTATGCACAGCCCTATAAAGCTGGAAACTGCTCTAAAAAAGGTTCTTCCGCCGGTTGCGCATTGGGCCTCCAGAATAAGAGTTAACGCCATTGCAAGTAACGCCAGGCACTCAAGCAGTATCACACTTGTAGGAATCAACCCTATACCTGAAGCTAAAGTCTCATTCATAGGAAATGCAATCAACAATGGGTGTTATCTCAAGCCCGGAGATATGCGAGGAATTATAGTAGGCCAGGCTCTTTTGAATAAATTTGAGACCAAAGTGGGGCATAAACTGGTTCTTATGTCCCAGGATACTGACCAGGAAATTGCTTCCAGGTCTTTTCGTATCATTGGAACCTTCAAAGCCCAATTGCAGGCCACAGAAAAACAGTTCGCTTTTGTTACTATAACTGCTGCCAGACAGATGCTTAAATTAAAAAAAGGTATTTCAGAAATTTCAATTATCCTGCCGGACAATGCAGATGCAAACCCTGTTGCAACCGGCCTTAAAACCGAACTTTCCGCTGATTTGTATCAGATCCAAACCTGGCAAGAACTTCTGCCCATACTCAATGCATACATTGAAATTTTTGACGGGTTTATCTTCATCTGGTTTATTGTTGTTTTTATTGCCATGGGTTTTGGTATCGTTAACACCACTTTAATGGCGGTATTCGAAAGGATGAGAGAATTCGGCCTTCTTAAGGCTCTTGGCATGAAGCCCTGGTGGATCATCAAAGATGTTCTTTTGGAATCATTTTTAATTCTTATAATAGGCATGATTATCGGAAACCTTCTGGCATTTTTGTGTGTTTTTGCGCTGGCACAAAGCGGCATTGATCTTTCCGCTTTTGCAGCAGGTGCGGAATTTGCCGGCATTTCCCGGATTATTTATCCTGCTGTTTGGATAGAGGATGTCATAATATCCAACATAGTGGTCATCATTCTTGGTCTTCTTGTCAGCCTTTATCCAGCAGCCAAAGCAGCCAGGTTTACGCCTGTGGAAGCCTTGATGCATACATAATACGGAGCGCTAAGCTCACAGATCACTTCGTTTGAGGCTGAAGGCAAGAAAAACTATCTTTTGCCTCCAACCTTAAGGTCGGAAGACCGCTCCTTAAGCTTAGCGATCCTCAAGGCCGCAGGCCACTCGTTTCTGTGGGAGATAGATTATGGGCATTGTAGAATGCAAAGATATTAAAAAGACGTACCAACAGGGAAAAATTGAGGTTCATGCACTAAAAGATGTAAGCCTTTCCATCGACAAGGGAGGCTTTGCCGCACTGGCCGGACCTTCAGGCTCAGGTAAAACTACCTTGCTGAATATAATCGGAGGCTTAGATCAGCCTGACAGTGGCAGTGTAAGTGTTGCCGGGAACACTTTTGAGAAAATGACCCAATCACAACTGGCGCTACTTCGTTTACATAATGTAGGATTTATATTCCAGTCCTATAATTTAATTCCTGTCCTTTCAGCAGTAGAAAACGTCGAGTTTGTTATGCTGCTTCAAGGAGTACAAGCAACCCAAAGACGCGAGCGTGCAATGGCTATTCTGGACGATGTAGGCCTGGAAGGTAAATATCACAGACGTCCGGCGGAGCTTTCCGGCGGACAGCAGCAGCGTGTGGCCGTGGCCCGTGCCATTGTATCCAATCCTTCCATTGTTCTTGCCGACGAACCTACTGCCAATCTCGATTCAAAAACGGGAAACGGCCTTCTGGAAATGATGCGAAAAATGAACGAAGAAAAAAAGGTCACCTTCATCTTCTCTACGCACGATAAGATGGTCATGGATTATGCCCGTCGACTTGTACTTATCCGTGATGGTCGCATAGTTGATGATAAAATTAAATAGCTGTTCGATTTTTATAATGCTGTGATAATTTACCACTGATTTTCACGGAAAATGCACTGATTAATAATATGAATTTCGTGCTTTCCCTCTTTCGTGTTTTCGTGATTGATTATATTTTGTTTCGCAATATGACTAATTTAGCATCTGCTCTGGCATTATCGTGTAATAAGCTCGCAAAATTGCATGTTATCGAATTTCTGCTTGTTTTTTTCCTTGCTGGTATTGCCACCGATGTTTTATGGGCATCACCAGACATTACCGATCAAAGCCAGCCTGGAAAAAACCATATTTCGCAACCTGATTCGAAATCCTGGTATGAAAATATTGAATCCCAGTGGGGCGGTCAGTTTAAAGTCAGAGGGAGTGTATCGTGGCCTGATGATGATTCTATTTACTATTTAGTCGACTCCGGCCCTTTATATGACGGAAGCGCTGATTTCCGGCTAAAAAACAAAACTTACTTAAATAATTGGATATATTCTACAATCCATTATGAAGCCGTCCTTTATGGCGGCGACACAATGCACACACAAAAAAAGCTTGAAGAGCAATTTCCAAACCTGTTTGAAGACAGCTTTATGCTTGGTGGCTGCATAAATGATGATCGCCGCTTCTTTGACCTTACCAAAACCATTGACGAAGATGACAGCCACATTCTTTATCACCGTCTCGACCGCTTTTCCCTTACACTGCAACCTGTCTGGGGCACGATTCGTATCGGCAGGCAGGCTTTAACCTGGGGTAACGGCCTTGTTTTTAACCCAATGGATCTGTTTAACCCTTTTGCTCCTACCGATATTGAGAGGGACTACAAAGTCGGAGATGACATGGTGACAACCCAGTTTGCTATTGAAAAAATCGGGGGTATCCAACTGCTCTATGTACCTCGGCGCGATCCTGCAGATCATAATGTTAAATGGTCGAACTCCTCTCTGGCCGGAAAAATTCATTTTGCTGCTGGCACAACGGAATTCGATATTATGGCTGCTCACCATTACGAAGATTTTATTCTTGGCCTTGGGAACAGCGGCTATTTTATGGACGCAGCCTGGCGTCTTGATGCTACCTGGACGTTTCTTGATGAAGACAATGACAGGAACGGTTTCCTGTCCCTTGTTGCAAATATGGATTACTCCTGGATCTGGTGGAAAAAGAATTTTTACGGGTTTATTGAGTTTTATTTTAATGGCATAGGCTACGAGAATTATTCAAAGGCAATTTCTGATCCGGCCATCACCGAGCGTTTAATCCGTGGAGATCTTTTTGTTTTAGGCAGGAAATACCTTTCCACCGGAATCGAGATGGAATTACATCCTCTTATTAAAGCCAATTTAACTGTGATAAGCAACATAGCCGACCCTTCCGGAATAATTCAACCTCATGTTGTCTTTGATTTAACTGAAGAGATACAGTGTACGATAGGAGGGAACATCTATTGCGGTCCTTCAGATACTGAATTCGGTGGCTTTAACATTTCAGGAACCGACTACCTCTATAAAGCTCCGAACAGCGCCTACCTCTGGCTTACTTACTTTTTTTAAATGCTAAAGTACATTTATTTTTTGCCTATATTAGAGATATCGTAACCGTTCACGGGTTCAAAGTTCAAGGTTCAGGGGTTGTAGGTTCACCACAAATCTGAACAATCTTGCGACAAAGTGTAAGACGAGCTCTATGACATCGATTTAATAATAAATAACGAATATTGAGTTTCAGGACATACATTGACGTATATTATGGGTTTAACGAAAGAAAGATAACCCTGAACCTCTGAACTTTTGAACCTGTAAACGGTAAAAAAATCCTTGACTATCTTTTCATATTATATTATGAGTAGGTATTCTACTCTTTAAGAGGTGTATTTTGGATAATCTTTTAACAGGCATTATAGGTTCAAAAACCAGAATTAAATTGCTTACGCGCCTGTTTTTTAATCCTGATACCCGTTCATATCTTAGAGAATTGGCCAAGGAGTTCAATGTTTCAACCAACTCCGTCCGAGAGGAACTTAACCAGCTTACCAAAACAAAACTTCTCAACTCCCAGAAAAACGGCAGACAGGTCTTTTACATGGCCAACACCGACCACGCCCTGTTTCCTGAACTAAAATCAATGGTTAGCAAAGTCATGGGAATTGACCGTATCATCGACAGTATGGTTAACAGACTTGGCGACCTGGAACTTGCCTACCTGATTGACGATTATGCTGAAGGTAAAGATACTGGAATAATAGATCTTTTACTTGTAGGAAATATCGACCAGTATCACCTGAATGATTTGAGTAGAAAAACTGAACGATATATTAAAAGGAAAATCCGTTCCCTGGTGCTTAGCAGGGATGAGTTTAACGACTTTAGTCAAAAGCTTGAAAACAAGCCGCATCTATTGATCTGGAAAGAAAAGTAATTTGTTTTCTCTCTTGTATTTAGCTCTGTTTTATTAAATAAATACAGTTAGATATATAAGCTTATTCGTTGTAACTTACAAGGCGGAGCTGTTTAAATATCCTGTAAACCCTGTCGAAAAATTAAATTTAAAAAGGAACGTATTTTATGAACAACCAATCTGTCGCAATCATCGGATCAGGTTACTGGGGTAAAAACCTTGTCCGCAACTATCATGAGCTTGGAGAATTGAAGCTTATCTGTGATAAAAATGAAACTCTGCTGGCTCAGTTTAAAAAGCAATACCCTGATGTTGATATCTGTTTTGCATTAAATGATGTATTATCTAGAAATGATATTCAGTGCGTTGTAATCGCAACACCTGCAGAAACACACTTCACACTTGCGCGGGAAGCACTTCTTGCCGGAAAACATGTCTATGTAGAAAAACCGCTGGTTCTTCAGGAAGAAGAAGGTAAAGAACTAATTTCTCTGGCCGATAAAAATAACCTGGTGCTCATGGTGGGGCATCTTCTCCAATACCACCCTGTTTTTATCCGTCTTAAGGAATTAGCAGTTGGCGGCGATCTTGGCCGTATCAATTACATCTATTCCAATCGTCTCAATCTTGGAAAAATCCGAAGAGAAGAAAATATCCTCTGGTCATTCGCACCTCACGATATTTCAATGATTCTTTCTCTGGCAGGGGAAGAGCCTGAAACTGTTTTTGCTACCGGAGGAAATTATCTTCACAAAAAGATCGCTGATGTAACAACCACGCATCTTGAATTTCCATCCGGTCTCAGAGCACATATCTTTGTTTCCTGGCTTCATCCGTTCAAAGAACAAAAACTGGTAGTTGTAGGAGACCGTAAAATGGCGGTTTTCGATGACACCCTTGACTGGCCTGACAAACTTCTTCTTTATCCCCATGAAATAAAGTGGCAAAACAATATGCCCGTTCCGACGAAAGGACATGCAGAGCGACAAGAGATACCGGAAATAGAACCTCTTCGGGCAGAATGCGAACACTTCCTTGCCTCTGTTTCCGATGGCAAGAAACCCCGGACCGACGGCAATGAAGGCTTAAGGGTTCTTAAAATACTAAAGGCCGGTCAACGCTCTTTAGATAATCATGGCTGTAAAATTTCCTTTTTGTCTGACAATAAACCCTCATCAGCTATCAACCGTCAGCTATCATCTGATAAAAACTATTTTGTCCACGAAACTGCTATAATTGATGAAGGTTCTGTGATCGGACCAGATTCTAAAATCTGGCATTTTACCCACATCCTTTCAGGATCGAAGATTGGTGATAACTGTAACATCGGCCAAAACGTAGTTATCGGACCTGATGTAAAAATCGGCAATAAATGCAAAATACAAAACAATGTGAGTATTTACAAAGGCACAACTCTTGAAGACGGTGTTTTCTGTGGCCCTTCCATGGTTTTTACAAATGTTTATAATCCACGTGCTGAAATCTCCAAGATGGATCAGGCACTTCCTACCCTTGTAAAAAGAGGAAGTACAATCGGCGCCAATGCCACTATTATCTGTGGTGTCAC
>DAOWEJ010000021.1 GCA_030638575.1 Deltaproteobacteria bacterium
ATCCGAACCTGATTGTCGGGCTGGATAGAGCAGACGATGCTGGGGTTTATAAGGTCACGGATGATATTGCCATCATTCAAACTGTGGATTTTTTTACCCCGATTGTGGATGATCCATACTGGTTTGGGCAGATTGCGGCGGCAAATGCCTTAAGCGATGTCTATGCCATGGGTGGTGTGCCTAAAACCGCCATGAACATTGTGGCCTTTCCAATCAAAGAAATGGACATTTCAGTTCTCCGCAAGATTATTCAAGGCGGGTTGGATAAGATGAAAGAAGCGGGTGTGGTCCTGGTGGGCGGACACAGTGTGGAAGACAAAGAACTGAAATACGGCCTGTCTGTCACAGGATTCATTCATCCGGATCGAATTCTTACAAAGAAGGACCTTAAGATCGGAGATCGTCTTATTTTGACCAAACCGCTGGGAACAGGCATTATCAACACAGCTATAAAGGGAGGCCTTGCTTCCGAAGAAATCATTGAGTTTGTTACCGGCCTTATGGCAACCCTTAACAGAGATGCGGCAGAGATAATGAGCGATTATCCTGTTCACGCATGCACTGATATTACAGGTTTCGGCCTTTTAGGCCATATTGCTGAAATGGTGGTTGATTCAGAATTTGGAATCGAAATTTGGGCTGACAATATACCTATTGTCCCTGAAGCCATTGAATATGCTGGTATGGGACTTGTTCCGGCGGGGGCCTTCAAGAACCGTGAATTTCGAGAGCTAATGGTCGATTTTGCTCCTTCAGTGGATCGCCTGATTCAAGACATCCTCTTTGATCCCCAGACATCAGGCGGGCTTTTGATCTGTGTGGAAAGAGAAAGCGCAGACGATCTGGTGGACAGTTTAAAAAAGAAAGGTATAGGAAATGCGGCTGTTATCGGGGAGGTTTTGTCCGAGCCATTGCGAAAAATTGTGGTGAGTTAGGAAAAACCTTTAAGCCCCTCCTTTTAAACTGATTTTATTTTTCCAAATGCGCTTACCCTGGGAGATTTAAAAAAGAGGTTTGATAAGAAGAAGGGATAGAGGTATAAAAGACGAAATATTTACGACATTTAGATCCAGGAGATCTCACTTACAATACTGTTGACTTAAGGAAAATTATAATGGTTTTTAAATATCGAATGTCGAACAAGGAATGTCGAATTATGAAGTTTGACAAGAAAAAATTACTTCGACATTCATTATTCCTTGTTCGATATTCTGCGGTTCAAGAATATTTTCTTAAGCCAAAAGTATTGGTCTTAGTTGGGACGCCTTTCCATATAAGAAACGTTCAAAGCCGTATTGATCGGCTATGCTGCTTTTTTGTCGTCCGATTCAGCCTGTTCGGAGTTTTGAGCCGGCGATGATTCCGGCTGATAGATAAAATTCCCGGAATATAGTTTGCCCGGTTCCAGTTCTGTTATTATCGTAGCTCTTTCCCTCATACCTCTGGGGGCACGGGTGATAAAGGTCATCCCCGCACTTAAGAAAAGAAGAAAAGCTGTTAAGATATAGACCGATTCATAACTGCCTGTTGCAGCAACAACCATCTGTGAAACTCTTGGAAAGATAAAACCGCCTATACCCCAGGCGGAGAAGACCAGACCATAATTCATGCCGAAATTTTTTAAACCAAAGTAGTCTTTTGTGGTTGAAGGAAATAAGGAAAGATTGGTTCCATAATTAAATCCTATCAGTGTGGTGGCGGCGAGTAGCAAATATGCCTGGCTTTCTCCCATGAAAAGCAAAGATAGTATCATTATCCCCTGGAAGCTCATCATTATCAGAATCGTGCGTGGCCGACCGATTCTGTCTGAAAGGATTCCTGCAAAGACACGCCCGCTTGCGTTTCCGATTGCCAGAAGGGCAACAACTATCCAGGCCATATCTCCCAAACTTTTTTTGGCCATACCGGCAACCCCTCCGATGATAATAAGACCGGCGCCTGACCCGACGAAAAACATGAACCACAGCTTATAAAAAGCCTTTGTTTTCAGTATATCAGAAGGTGAAAAATCTTCAGTTTTTACTGGTGGTTTTTCTTGCTTTTTTGTCTTTACGGCGGTTTCTTTTGGTTTATAGCCTCTAGGAGGATTTTCTAAAACCAGGCTAAGGCCACAGACTACAATAAGAAACGCAAAACCAAAAATCATCATGGCCTGGCTGAGACCAAACCTGGCTATCAGAAAATTTGAAAGCGGTGCAATGTAAACCGAAGCCAGACCGAAACCGGCAACAACGATACCTGCAACCATACCGGTTTTGGAGGCGGGAAACCATTTAATGGCAGGAGGTGTTGCAGATGCATAGCCGAAACCAAGGCCCATGCCGGTTAATATGCCAAAACCAAGAATCCAGTTTGCAAGAATGGTGGATTGGGAAATCACCAAAAGTCCGGAGCCTGTTAAAAGGCCGCCGAAAATAGCGGTGAGTTTAGGACTGACCTTATCCTGAAGACGACCGGCGGCAATCATTGCAAAAGTAAACATCAAGCAGCAAACCGCAAAAGGATCGTTAAGGGATGCCATGTCCCAATTAAAACGACCGTCTCCTGCAAGGATGGATTCTTTGATTTCCTGTTTGAAGATACTCCAGGTATAAAGTATTCCAAGTGCGAGGTTAATGCCTAAACCTGCCATTGTAACGCGCCAGCCCTTGTTTTTTATTTCATCCATGAGCCTTACCTCCCTTATTCTTTCGTGTTTTTAAGAGGATTGCATTTAAAATAGCAATAGAGCAAAATTAATTGATTAGAAGCCGGTTATAGTGAATAGCGCTTTTTCAGAAATTAAGCAGTCGGTCTCTCAATACTTATATTTGATGAACTCGTAAAACTATATAAATAAGAAGTCATCAGCCTTTATTGGACAGCAACCTTTATGCCAAATATTAATTAACAGGGAAAAAGTATTAAGCAGATGAAATATCAGAATATATTGATTTGATATAATAAACTATTGCCCGGTACATGGATGTGTCTGTGTCAATATTCTTTACATGTTGTAAAAATTGATAAATTGTCAGCAAACTCAAGGTTGATAAGGATACCATGCGTCGGCTTCTTGAAATGAGCCCATATACCCTGCACAAAAAACGGGATTTCGATCTTTACATTAAAGGTGATCCTGAAAAAAAGATAAGATTTTGGTGCTCGATAATGAGCTAATCGTTGAAAATCGAATAGGTAGGAGTAGGACTGATCCTTATCAGAGTGAACTTTGTAAAACGCTACTTTTTCAATGGTTTCTCAGATGGAGAGAGTTTATGAATCTAATCATAATCCTGTAAATACTTTTTGATTAAGTAAACAGGTCTTTTTAAGCGAAGAATCACTTATTACTTGCAGAAACGTTTTCCTTTTGCCCAGTTTAATCCATCACAATCTCCCAATTCGCAGGCTTTTTGAAAATCTTTGCATGCACGAGATTTGTTTTTTAATTGATAAAAGACAAGCCCGCGGTTAATGTAAGCAGATGTATAATTCGAGTCGAGACGGATGCACTGGTTATAATCCTTTAACGCTTCCGGATATTTTTTTTGCTCATAATAGATATTCCCACGATTGTTGTAAGCCTTTACATGAGCCGGGTCCAGGTTGATAGCCTTGTTGTAGTCATTTAATGCCTTTGGATACTGTTTTAAATCCCGGTAGGCATTCCCCCTGTTACTGTAAATATTAGCAAACTTTGGATCTTTTGCAACTGCCTTATTTAAACAATTTAAAGCAAGCTGGGGGTTCGTGTATTTGCCGTTTTTCCATAAACCAACGGCCTTTTTATGCCAGTCAATATTTTTTTGAGAAGTTTTTGCATCGGCGCCTTTTGTCCGTGGCCTCACGACCTTTGGTTTCTTCCGGGGTTTAATCGTTTTGCCTTTCTGAAATGAACCGACATCAAAACCCTTTTCCTGAAAGGTGCTTGCAAGCTTCATTAGTTCTGCTGTTCCAACCAGGGGCGGTACAACCATGAAAATAACGATAATGACACTCCAGACCATCATAAGCTTGGTCATTTGAAGTTCCCTATGTTTCAGCCATCCCCAGATGAATGTATAAAGGCCGCATAAAAATCCCAAGATACCCTTGAGAGCTCCTTCCGTTTTGAACAGCTTTATCAGAACTACAAAAAATATAATAAGCTGTGTGACTGAAAGTACGGCAAACAACGACATATATATCATATAGGTAGTAGTCATAGCACTCCCCTTTTAAATTGAAAATTCAGTGAGGTTTTGAATTTAAAATCTATAATAAACCAAATAGACGAAGACCCCAGTAAGCAACAATGCCGAGTAAAATATATGCTGCAAATCCGGTTCTTTTTTCAATCACGGTAATCCGACGCAGGGCCTTATGGTGAAATCGGCTCGGTAATATACCGAAAATTCCAATAAGTATTAGTCCGATAAAAAAAACAGGTGAAAAAGCATGGGTATGCATGGCGTTTAGCCAATCCCCTTCAATTAACAAAACAGTTGCAGTACTTAATCCGCAGCCGGGGCACGGTATACCCAGTGTTGAATAGATCGGACATTGCCAGCCCTGGAATCCTAATGCTGTTATCCATATCTGCAGTGCAGCCGCACCCGTTAGAATCAGCACTATCCATCGTTTTTGTAAAATGGGGGAAATAAACGGCCTATGCAAATGCTCTGAAAAGCACAGATAAAGGAGATCACGACTCATTTTGGATATCAATTTTTGACTTGAAGCTGAATTTCCTGTCTGTTCTAAATTTTTAATACAGGTTTGCAAGCTTTCTCTCCAGGGGCAAGCGGAAATTTTGGCCAAAGGGCAAAATCTTGCTGCAGTTCGCAGCAAGATACGAGTCTCTTCGGCTATTCACCATGGAACTGGTTCTTCGAATAGTTAATTATTAGCGAGACCTTTGCAAAACAGCACTTTTCGAAGTCTGCGCTTATCTGCCCGATTAGCGCTAAAGCTTCACTAAAGTGCCTGCGTCAGGCTCAAATTTCGGCACTTTAGTGAAGCTTCAGCGCTATCCTCGAAACCCCGCCATGGCGGGGTTCCTGTGGTTGAACCTGATTTAAAATTTGGTCGCCTTCCTTGAACTCGAACAAAAATTACCATTTTTCAAAGGTCTCTTATCATTTAGAAATCGGAAGGTCAAGGGACAAAGCCATTTATACAGAAAGAAAAAGCTATAATTATCTCTTTATTTTTCTATAAAGGACTTTATTAAACCTGCATTACGCTGGGTTAAGTTTTTAAATTTTACGCCAATACCGTTTTGGCCAATCCAGGCGATTATGCCGTTCAAATTTAAGGGCTTAGAGTAGTTTGGCAACGAAAAGGTAAGTTTCATTTCCTGTTCAGCAGGGAACGATTCGCTTGTTTCTATAAAGACTCCCACAGGGCTAATATCTAAAATACGGCCCTTAAAAGAATTATCCTGAATAGAGTAATTAACACTGATTAGGCAGGGTTTACGAAAATGCCCACGCATTGACGCTTCTTCTTCATCCAAACTGACTGTCTTTACAGGCATTTCCTCCAAAGGTACTTTCTCTATCTCTTCCAGGAGCAGATGTTGCTGATAATCCGACATATCTATAATCAATTTAAACAAATACTTTGTAGTATTATTTTTAAGAAGTTGTTTTAAGAGGGCTAACTGCTGGTCTTCGGGCATATCATTAACCAGCTTAAATAAACGAGAGATTAGGCCATATTTGTCCAGTTGTTCATCGGAAGTGATCATTTAGCAATTCCTTATTTGTGTCTGGATGGATTTAAAACGTTTCCCCTTTTTACTTAACCAGAATGACTACTCTGCTACCCTCTATGTTGATTACCGAAAGCTTTTTTTCTTGAAAAGACTTTCCGTCAACAGCCTCGCTGAAAGAATCTGCATTTCCTTTATATAGAACAGTAAGTTTGAGCCGTTCTTTTCCGAAGCTGCGTTTATTCACAGAAACAACATTAGAAAGATTACTTACTTTATGCATTAGAGCCTTTTGCATCTTAAAATTTGCAACCTGCTCAATGGTTACATCAAGTGGTATACCGTTATTAACCATATCCTGAAAAGAGGTGACTATAGCTTCAAAAAGCTCCTTGTCCATGAGCTTTTTCCCAGCCTTTCCTGCTGCAAGGTCACGGGCTACATCTTCTGAAATGTGGGCGGCAGCGCTCCTTGCTGACTTTGATGCAATGATTTTTCCATTAGAGCAATTCACCACTTTAGCCGTAATGGTAGCCTGGCCTGACACCAGGCCTGATTCCTTTAAAAGGGCGTTACTACCAAGGCTTTTGGTAACCTTTCCAACCAGTATATACTCCGCTCCGTTTGATGCACCTATTTTAGCTGCTGCGGTTTGATCACCTTCGGCTGCACGTTTTATCAATTGGTCATTTTTTTTCATAAGTGCAGCAACAACCGTTATATCAATCAGACCAAACTCTTTATCGGCTAAATAGTCTATAATCGCACTTTCTGCATTTTGGCCGTTTGTTTCTTTTATGACAACCATAATACGAGGCTTGTCCATTGATTCCAGAAGGATTTTCAATGCGGCTAGGTCGGCCTTAATACTGGCAAGAGAAACTACTGCCTGTATTTTTAAATAGAATGTGTTGTCTGGTTTTTTCTCTTGATGTAAGATGTCATATTTTTTAACTGAACCCACAGTTTTGGTTAGTATGACATCTTTCTGAAGCTCAAAATTTTTTATTTCGGTCTGGGAATAGAGAATTGTTCCGATTCCGATTTCAACAGCTTCCCGCTTTGCTTTAAGGAGCGCATCACTTTCAGATAATCCGTAACCATTTGATTCAACAATGATATCTCCGTTAGGTGTTTCTGCAGAAAGAAGTGTAGCGCATGAAACTGTATAAAAAACATATAGAAATACAGCAAATTTTAATTTCATGTTTCTCCTCTCTGCCGATTATTTTCGGATTTCTTATATTTGATGGTGGGCGGTACTGGGTTTGAACCAGTGACTTCTACCGTGTGAAGGTAGCACTCTCCCGCTGAGTTAACCGCCCGTTAGTTTTATTGATCAACACGATTTTTTAGCTCTTTACCGACTTTGAAAAATGGTAATTTTTTGGCAGGAACATTTATTTTCGTACCGGTTTTAGGATTTCGGCCTGTGTATGGCTTATAGTTATTAACTGTAAAACTGCCGAAACCCCTTATCTCAACACGTTCACCCTTTGAAAGTGTATGAGTTATGGCGCTAAAAAAGGTATCGATAACCTGTTCAGCTTCTTTCCTTGTGAGGCCGGCCTCAACCTTTATCATATTAACCAAATCTGATCTGTTCATAGAGACTCCTTAATTAAATTCAAACTTTCAGTATCGTTTCCTTTTCCTGCCGGTTTACAAATATTTATTATACATAAAGGGCTTCTAACTTTCAAGTCAAGAATTTTTTCCACTGTCATCAGCGGTATTTTCCGCATCACCTGAAAATGTCCCTTCAGTATTTTCTGTTGAAGAATTGCCGAGCTCTTCTATTTCCTTTGGTGTTGGGAGATCCTTGAGATCTTTTAAATCAAACACCTCCAGAAAGTGCTTGGTAGTTGAATAGATCAACGGTCGACCTGGAAGTTCCTTGCGTCCAAGAACACGGATAAGTTTACGCTTTAGCAATACACGAATTACACCGCCGCAATCGACACCTCTTAAATTCTCTACGTCACTGCGAATTACAGGTTGCTTATAGGCGATGATTGCAAGTGTTTCCAAAGCGGCCTTGCTGAGGCGAGGAGGATTGGGGTGTATAAGAAGTTTTATCCACTCTGTATATTCAGGTCGGGTGCGGATCTGGAATCCGCCGGCAACTTCGTTTAAGTAAAAACCGCCTTTACGGATTTCATATTCTTCAGAAAGCGCCTTAAAAGCGTTTCGTATGTCATTTGTTTCAGCACGGCGGGTAATATTTTTTATGCGGTCTACTGAAAGAGGTTCCTGGGCTACAAACAAAAGGCTCTCAATGATATATTTTAAATTTTCCATTATAAATAAAAAAGTCTGATAATACCGGTTTGGACATGTTGAGCCATCCGAACCAGGTTGAGTTTGACCATTTCTAGTATTGCGAGAAAGGTTAATATTACATCATTTTTATCCGCTTTTAAAGAGAATAGTTCATTAAAAGTAACTGACTTTTGCTTTTCAAATATATCTATGATTTCGGAAATCCTGTCCTTTACAGAAATCCTGTCGGCAGTAAGATCCACAAGGTGTTCAGGAGATATGTTCTTAAGAATTTTTTGAAAAGCATCAATAAGTTCAAACAATCCGATCTTTATCATCTCTTCATCTTGATCTGTTAAATAATCTTCATCACTTTGATTCCTTTTAAATGTATTTTCTCCCAGAAGAGATCTTCCTGCAAGATCATCCGCGGCGGACTTGAGCTGGAGATATTCTATGAGGGGTTTAGTTATTTCCATTCGTGGATCTTCTTGCTCTTCATCGTCTTCGTTCGCCGGGAGCAGCATTTTTGATTTTATATGGGTCAAGGTGGCGGCCATTACAACAAAATCACCGGCGAGTTCAATGTTCATAACTTTAAACCAATGAATATACTCAAGATATTGTTTTGTAATCAGAGCTATGGGTATATCGTATATGTCGACTTCGTTTTTTCTAATCAAATGAACAAGAAGGTCCATAGGTCCTTCAAAGATATCCGTAAGTTTAACTTTATAAATATTGCCGGACATTAATTTGTCATTCTCCAAATGTGAATACCTAAGCTGATAAGCAGGAAAAGCTTAGCCATCGGAGCCAATTTCAAAACGTCCCCTTTTGTCCGATATCTGCTTCATGCTCAAATTTTTAATCCTCGAAATACTCCATGTATTCCTGTGGTTAAAATTTTCGCCTTTCTTGATCTCGAACAAAATTGAACATTTTGAAACTGCCTCATCGGTTATACTTTTTACGAGTTCAACAATATTCCAAGTAAGATAAATTTTTGAATAAAATGTAATAAAATCAGGGATAAAAGACTATATTTTTAAAGCAGATCTTACTTCTTCCATTGTCTGCCGTGCGACTTTGCGTGCTTTTTGGATTCCGTTGCTGATTTTATACTCCACAAGTTCGGGTCGTGCCTTGTAATATTCTCTTTTTTCACGAACAGGCTCAAGGGATTTTATGAGGTTTTGAGCCATATTTTTTTTGCACTCAACACATCCGATCTTGGCCGAGCGGCACTCTTTGTCGATATTGTCAATAGTCTCTTTTTCGGTATATATTTTATGGAAATCAAAAACATTACATACATCAGGATCACCGGGATCGCTTTTCCTTGCACGCTGAGGATCGGTAATCATTCTGGATACTTTATTGAAAATATCATCCGGGCTGTCTGATAAATATATGGCGTTGTCATAGCTTTTACTCATTTTTCGACGGTCTATGCCGAGCATCTTGGGCGTCTGGGTTAAAATAGCTTCAGGTTCAGGAAATAAATCGCCGTATAAGTAGTTGAACCTTCTGGCAATTTCCCTGGTAATTTCAACATGTGGGACCTGGTCGATACCGACCGGAACGCCAAACGGTTTATAAATAATAATGTCAGCTGCCTGGAGTACAGGATAACCCAGAAACCCAAAGGTTGAAAGATCCTTATTACCGAGTTCTACAATCTGGTCCTTATAGGTCGGGTTGCGTTCAAGCCAGGGTACAGGGGTTATCATTGAAAGGAGAAGAAAAAGCTCTGCGTGTTCTTTTATGTGCGACTGGATAAAAAGTGTGCTTTTTTCCGGTGAAAGGCCTACGCTGAGCCAGTCTGTTATCATATCATATATATATCCTGAGATGGAACCTGGTTTTTCATAATCGCTAGTTAGGGCATGCCAGTCTGCAATAAAGAAAAAACAATCATATTTATCCTGCATTTTGACCCAGTTTGCTAAAGCACCATGCCAGTTGCCGAGGTGAAGCGGTCCGGTCGGGCGCATTCCACTTAAAATTCGTTTTTTTTCTGCCATATAAGATCTCCTGTTACATTAAAATAAAAGTAGTTATGTCATTGCCCTCAAGTATGATGAACTCGTAAAAAGTCTTTGAATAAGCGCTGGATGGCTAAGTAAAAAGGCTCATATACAAGGCGTAGTGGTTTTTCAGGGACGAGACTATACAAATAGTATGTCGAGTTCCTGAAAAACCGCTACAACGCAGTAGATGAGTCTTTTTACGACGCCATCAAATATACCTGCGCACAAAAGCAAGTTCATCGTTTCGTGTTATAAGTGTACCATTTAATTTTGCCTCTAAAACCGCCTGGAGAATTTCGCGGTAAATCGGTCCGGGTGCAAGACCCATCTTTTTTAAATCCTTGCCTGTAACAGTAGGATTCACATACCTGAGACGTGTGAAGTATTGCGAAATTGATCGTTTTACTATTTTCTGTTTAGTTGCCGCCATCATGTAGA
Source organism: Deltaproteobacteria bacterium (assembly GCA_030638575.1). Lineage (GTDB taxonomy): Bacteria > Desulfobacterota > Desulfobacteria > Desulfobacterales > JAUWMJ01 > JAUWMJ01. The sequence goes on from DAOWEJ010000021.1 coordinate 10,411, forward strand.
GCAAAAGTTCGGTCTTAAAACTGAAAAGTTCTTTATAAAGCCTGCTGTTTTTTACAGGCAGATTTCGCTCAAGCCAGTAGAGGCATCTTTCTGCTTCGAAACGCTCGGCACTAAAAATATTCCGATAGCGAGGCGCAAGTTCAAACCGCATACAGATTTCATCAGACATCTTACGGTCGCTGTTTCGTATGAACACTAAAAAATAAACGGCCCACTTCATATAGGATTCTTCCAGAAAAAGCAAATCATGCCATGAAAGTACCTTCTTGACAGAGTTAAACAAAGCAATAAGATCCTTATCCAGCACGATTGAGGGGTGTATGACATTTAACAGTTCATAATCATTAAGCCTCATAATTGCAGGAGTCGGGTTTTCTTCTTCAAGAATCTGACGCAGTTCGGCAAACACCCTTCGGCCGCTGAGCCTCTTGAAAAACTCCATTTTAACGGCGTTCTCAATTAGTCCTGAAGTAAGTTTTCCGATGGAAAAACCAAATCGCTGCTCAAATCTTATGGCACGAAAGACACGGGTTGGGTCTTCAACAAAACTTAAATTATGCAAAACCCGTATCGATTTTTCCTTAATATCTTTCTGAGCGATAAAAAAGTCGATTAACATTCCGAATCTATTAGGGCTAAGTTGTATAGCCAGGGTGTTAATAGTAAAATCTCTCCGGAAAAGATCGAGTTTTATAGAGCTCATTTCAACAGTCGGCAGAGCCGCAGGGAACTTGTAATACTCCATCCTTGCAGAGGCTACATCAATCTTAAAGTCGTTCGGAAAAATAATTACTGCAGTGCCGAACTTTCTGTATGAGTGAATACGCGCACCCACCATTTTTGCATATTTTTGAGCAAATGCGATACCATCACCCTCTATAACGATATCGATATCTTCATTAACCCTATACAGGAAAAGGTCCCGGACAAATCCTCCCACAACATACGCACGATACCCAATTTCGTCAGCAACTTCTCCTATGGTTTTTAATATATCAACCAAACGTTTTGAAAGACGCTCTTTAAGGAACTTAACTACATCTCTGGTTCTGGCGCGAACAGGTTCTTTAAGAGGGTCTGGTGATTTTTCCGGCGTGAGTCTGGAACGCCTTACCAGGATATTAAGAAGGTCGGTACGTGTAATAACACCTGCGATGTTGCCATTATCTATAACAGGCAGCAGGCGCTGCTTGTTTTCGATGATTTTTTCCTGTATTTCAGTAAGATCAGCATCTGGTTTTACAAAAGCAAGTTCGGTAGTCATATACTCTTTTACCTGGACATGGTCCAGCTTATGGTAAAGTACTTTTTCAACAACCTGGCGAGATATGTAACCGGCAAGCCTCTCACTACCGTCAGGTTTTTCCGGTTTTTCTGTGACCAGAAGTGCATTTATATTATAGCGCGTAAGTAAATTGCCGGCTTTTTCGCAAGAAATGTCGCTTCTTACGGAAATCGGCGGGAAAGACATGAGATCCCTGGCAAGCCGGTTTGACCTGATTTTACTGTAAAGGATTTCAATCAGTTTATGCTCAACCTGGGCCAAAGTCTTTTCCTTAATAGTTGCCGCAGCAGCGAATGTATGGCCGCCTCCGCCAAGGTGGGTAATAATCTCGCCAACATCGACTTCAGGAACCCTGCTACGCGCCACGACATAAATCTTATTTTCCATGCGGGCAATGGCAAAAATCGCGTCGAGAGGTTCCATTTTTACCATTTTGTGCACCAAAAAGGCGAAATCCGGCACATAATTATCCATTGATACACTGGTAATGACAATTTCAACACCATGAATATTATAGCGGGTTGTTGCCTGAATCATGTCGTTTAAAAGTCCAACCTGTTCCGGGCTTATTTCTCTGGCAATCAGGTTTGATACGGTGTTCAAATTAGCCCCTTTTGAAAGAAGAAAGGCAGCAGCTTTAAAATCGTCTTCTGTAGTTGAAGGAAATGTGAAGCTGCCCGTGTCTTCATATATGCCCAGGCACATTATAGTGGCTTCATCAGGAGAAATTTCGATACCTTTTTCTTCCAAAATTTCTGCAAGGATTGATACAGTAGCACCTGTCAGTCGATTATTTTCGTAATGACCCTTAATATCATTAGGAGTGGATGGATGATGATCATAGATGTGTATATCTAAATCTTTTCGTTTCAGTATGGAAGAAAGCCTGCCGATACGTTTTGACTGTCGCGTGTCCACAAGTACGAGTCTTTTAATATTAGAAAAGTCGATATCTTTTATATTTGCCATATTAAAAAGATATACCATCGATTCGATAAAGAAATTCCTTAAGTTTTTTTCCTGGGAACCCGGAAACACCACAAGAGAGCCCGGATACAGCTTCTGGGCTGCAAGCATCGACGCCATTGCATCAAAATCAGCGTTGATATGGGTTGTTATTACAGTGAGGTTTTTCTTGCCTGACGATTTTTTTCTTGCCACGTGACAATCCTGTTATTCATTTAAACCATAAAGCCAAAAAGGATAGAAAATTGGGAAGCTTTCCAGTCTCTGTGTTTTGTATGATTATAAAACAATCTTGAAACATTTTGTTAAAAAGCACAAATTTCATTATTCAAGAACTGATGATCTCGTAAAAAATCTTAGAATAAGTGCCGGATGGCTAAGTAAAAAGGCTCATATACAAGGCGTAGTGGTTTTTCAGGGACGAGACTATACAAATAGTATGTCGAGTTCCTGAAAAACCGCTACAACGCAGTAGATGAGACTTTTTACGACGCCATCAAGAACTAACCATATGCATATATGAACATTTTTTTCAAGTTCAAGATAAACAGCACAATATAAGATAAATCTTTAAATTGTTTAATAATCGGTATAAAATAATTTAATAGTTTTAGGATAATTTAATGTCTCAGCAATTATTAAACAAGCTTAAAATATCTTTCTTTTTCATAACTTGTTTTTTATCGACCAAAATCAAATGATGAAAAGCACCAATAAAGGAACATTGCTCTTCGATGCCGTGTTTGTTCAATATGTTTTGAGCAAATATTCATTATAATATATATCTGAATAATGCTTCTAAAACTTTTTAGAGCAAATCTATATAATATGGCACGGAATTTGTAATGAATCATATTTTGCTAAAAAGTAAAATTCATTATCCGGTTTTAAATTAACTTTGTAAACCTGTTGTCGTTTGACTTAGATTATGATATTAATCATAATTATTTGTATATTATGCTATGTTCTCTGCAATTTGATGTGATTTGTGTCTTATTTCAGATTGTAAAAGGGGGTTGATTATGCCGGTTTATATCTGGACAGGAAAGAACAGGAAGGGTGACACCCAGAAAGGTGAGATGGAAGCTTCAACAGAAGAGGCTGTACTTGCCAATCTGAAAAGGATGAAGATTGAGCCTACAAAAATCAAAAAGAAACCAAAAGATCTTTTTGAAAACGTTGCCTTTCTCCAACCGAAAGTTCAAACTAGAGATATAATACTCTTTGCAAGGCAATTTTCAACGATGATAGATGCCGGACTTCCCATTATCCAATGCCTTGACATCCTTTATTCACAGCAGGAGAACCCAACATTTAAAAAGATATTAAGAAGTATTAAAGACGATGTGGAAAGCGGGTCAACCTTAGCTGAATCACTAAAAAAATTTCCAAAAGAGTTTGACGATCTTTTCGTAAATATGATTGCAGCGGGCGAAGCCGGCGGTATCCTTGATACAATTTTAAGGAGACTTTCTACATACATGGAGAAAGCCGCCAGGTTAAAATCTAAAGTAAAAGGTGCCCTGACATATCCCATTGTGACCCTGATCATAGCCTGTGCCGTGCTGGCAGTCATCCTGATTTTTGTTATTCCTGTTTTTGAGGAAATGTTTTCAGATATGGGAGGTCAGCTGCCTGCTTTCACCCGGATGGTTGTGGCCGCAAGCGATTTTGTGAAAGGTAATGTTATATATATCGTCATCGGCTTGATGCTTTTTATATTTGCTTTTAAAAAGTTTTATAATACTGAGAAGGGGCGGGCATTTGTAGATAAAAATATTCTTAAATTGCCTGTTTTTGGTGATTTAATTCGAAAAGTTGCAGTCGCCAAGTTTACGCGTACGATGGGTACAATGCTCTCCAGCGGAGTCGCTATTTTGGAAGCGCTTGAGATTGTTGCAAAGACCGCCGGCAATAAGACAATTGAGAAAGCTGTTTACACTGTTCGGTCCGATATCGCAGAAGGCCGAACGATGGCCGATCCCCTTTCTGAGAGCGGGGTATTTCCGTCGATGGTATGCCAGATGATAGCAGTGGGTGAATCCACAGGCGCCCTTGATGCTATGCTTGAAAAGATTGCCGTATTTTATGACGAAGAAGTCGACCAGGCTGTCGAAAACCTGACAGCATTGATAGAGCCGTTTATGCTTGTCTTTTTGGGTATAACCATCGGAGGCCTGGTCATTGCCATGTACCTCCCTGTATTCAAAATGGCATCCAACTTATAGAAAGGCAAAACAGATCTTCGTCTCCTGAATGAGGCGTTTACTACGAGACCTTCGAAAAGTGGCGTTTTGCAAAGGTCTCACTACCACCTTTTTAGATGAAGCAATAATATCCTAACCGATTATTTTCCCCATTCCATGAAAAGTCCAATCACAAAGCATGAAAGCGACTTATTAGCTAAGCTTAAATGGCTTATGTTTGCCAGGGTCCTTTTCACCACCATGTTGCTAGGTTCTACGATTATCCTGCAACTTAATGAAAAAACTTCTCACATGGCCAAGTCTATCCTGGTTCTCTACGGTCTTATTGGCGTAATCTTTCTGATTTCATTTATATATACCCTTATGTTTAACCACATTAAAAGGGTCATTCTCTTTACATACATACAGACCGGCATAGATACATTTATCGTGACCCTGATAATTTTTGTGACAGGCAGTTTTTCGAGTATTTTTTCTTTTCTTTATCTTGTCGTGATTATTTATTCGAGCATGCTCCTTTATAGAAAAGGGAGCATGCTCATGGCGGTTTTTTGCAGTCTGCAATATGGAATTATGATTGATCTGGAGTATTATGGTATCTTAAATCCTTTCGTGGTTGGAGGGAACTTTGTTGCAGTGAACTATGCATGGAGTCAAGTACTCTACAAGATCATGATAACAATGGTGGCGTGCTTTGCCGTTGCTTTCTTAAGCAGTTTACTGGCGGAACAGGCAAGAAAGACAAAGAAAGAGCTTTTAGCAATGGAGGAACATGTTAAGCGGGTTGAAAAGATGGCGGCTGTAGGTGAAATGGGAGCAGGCCTGGCCCATGAAATCAGGAACCCGCTTGCCTCTTTAGCAGGTTCAATTCAGCTTTTGAAAGATGATATGAATCATAATTCTGATAAGGATAAGCTGATGCAGATTATTCTGCGCGAAGCAGACCGTTTAAGTTCTCTTGTAAGTAACTTCCTTTTGTTTGCAAAACCCTCCTCCAGCAAGCCTGAGTTAATAGAACTGGACAAAGCTTTAATGGAGACCATAGATCTGTTTGAAAAAGACAATATCTGTTTGGAGAAAATCTCAATTTATAAAGAGATTACCCCAGGCATCCGAATTGAAATGGATCCGGTGCATTTGCGTCAGGTTCTCTGGAATCTTTTTTTAAACGCTGCTGAGGCTATAGATGGTGATGGTTTTATCAATATTAAAATGTACTCTGAAAAGAATAAATATGAATGTATCGAGATAGGCGACGATGGATGCGGTATGTCATATGAGACAATGAGATCGATTTTTGATCCCTTTTTTACAACCAAGAAAAAAGGAACAGGCCTCGGACTTTCCATCGTTCACAGCATCCTCGAAACGTACGACAGCAGGCTTGATGTTGATAGCGAAGAAAACGCAGGAACAACATTTACCTTAAGACTAAAGCGCATTAATCCGCCAACTTAGTCTTGACACCTTCCAGCAAATAGGTTAGCAGTTCCCACCTACTTCTTATATTGTAATGCTCAATCCTTTGAAACCATAAGTCAATGCCATTTAAAAACATGTTTTTCAATTTGGCTGCGTGTCTATTCAAAGTTTAAGGCATTAGCTTATATATATTTACAGGAAATTTGAATGTATTTAGTGTCTGCCCGGAAACTCCTGTTTTCGGCATTCGGATTTTTTCTGAACATTACTTTTCGTTCAGACACTATTTAGTAACAAGGATATTAAATCTGTAATCAGGAATCGCTAATGGTAATAGAACAAATAGGCAATATTATTGAAAAACGAAAGCAGAAAGTTGAAGACCTGAAAAATTTAAATATCAACCTGTTTCCTAACGATTTTATTGTGTCGCATACCGTACAAGATATTCGTAGTGCAATAAAAGATTCGGAAGATATAATTACCGAAAATGAACCTGTTTTCGTAGTGGCAGGACGCATGATGGCTATAAATCGGTTTGGCAAGACATCTTTTATCCGACTCAGGGACAGGACCGGACAACTCCAGGCATATGTGAGAAAGGACCGGATAGGGGATGAATCTTATGATATTTTCAAACAGCTTGATATTGGGGATTTTGTCGGCCTAAGCGGAGGAATGTTTAAAACAAAAACAGGCGAATGGACCCTCCTGGTTAATAAAATAAAGCTCATCAGTAAGGCGATAAGACCGCTTCCGGAAAAGTTTCACGGGTTAAAAGATCCGGAAAAACGTTATCGCAAGCGTTACCTTGATTTAATAATGAATTCGGATGTACGGGAAATATTTATAAAACGGAGCCAAATTATTCATGCGATACGCACATTTTTCCTTGACCGGGATTTTCTTGAAGTGGAAACACCTATGATGCAACCTATTCCCGGAGGTGCGGAGGCAGCGCCGTTTAAGACATATCACAATGCTTTGGGAATTGACCTTTTTTTGCGAATTGCTCCGGAACTTTATTTAAAACGCCTGGTTGTCGGCGGGTTTGAAAAGGTTTTTGAGATCAACAGAAATTTTAGAAATGAAGGAGTGTCAACCCAACACAATCCCGAATTTACAATGCTTGAGTTCTACCAGGCCTATGCGACTTATGAAGATATGATGGATTTGACCAAAGATATGTTTTCCCAAGTAGCCAGGGTGGTAACAGGGTCGACATCGATTACATACCAGGGGAGCCCCATTGATTTAGAAGGCGAATGGAAGCGAATGACCTTAAAGTCCGCCCTGGAGGAAATCGGTGGAATCGAACAAAGCCTGTTGAATGACCGCGAAGGTCTTTTAAATTTTGCATCTTCCAACGGGATCAAAATCACAAAGGCAGGACGTCTCGGCAAGGTAATTACCAAGCTGTTTGATGTTCTGGTTGAGCCTAAACTTATACAACCGACTTTTATTACTCGATATCCGGTGGAAGTTTCCCCGCTTTCAAGGAAAAATGAAAAAGACCCCACTATGACGGATCGTTTTGAGCTTTTTATCGCAGGGCGTGAAATTGCCAATGGATTTTCAGAGCTTAACGATCCCGCTGATCAGAGAGAACGTTTTCTTGAGCAAGTCGCAAGGCTTGAGGAGGGTGATGAAGAGGCCCATCGCATGGATGATGATTACATAGAAGCATTGGAGTATGGTATGCCCCCTACAGCAGGCGAGGGAATAGGCATCGACAGGCTCGTCATGCTTCTTACCGATTCTCCTTCCATTAGGGAGGTTATTCTTTTCCCGCACATGAAACCAAAAGTCGAATGAGCAAAGAGACGGATAAATGTCTTTTGAATATTTCATAGGTGGTCGCTATCTCAGAGCAAAGAGAAAACAGGCTTTCATTTCTCTTATCACCATTCTTTCTACAGCAGGAATTACAGTAGGGGTTATGGCCCTGATTGTAGTGATCGCTGTCATGTCCGGTTTTGAATCTGATCTTAAGTCCAGGATTCTTGGAGGACAATCACATATCGTATTGATGCGCCATGGCGGTCCCTTCACGGAATACCAAAGAGTTCTAAAAGATGTAGAAAAAATCGACGGAGTTGAAGCAGCTACACCTGTTATTTATACACAGGTCATGCTTCGTGCATCCGACAGAGTGTCAGGCGCTGTCTTAAGAGGGATAGACCCTGAAACAGCAGGCCGGGTGATAAAGACCCTCGATAAAATTACCCTGCATAGTAATCCAAAGGTCGATAAAGGTGAAGGTATTAGTACTAATGTGCCTGGAATCGTTTTAGGTAAGGAGCTTGCAAGAAATCTAGGTGTCAGCGAGGGGGATATGATTTACCTGATATCACCACGAGGAATGATTTCGCCCATAGGGCATGTTCCTGCCATGAAGAGGTTTAGGTTGACCGGTTTTTTTGAATCAGGCATGTATGATTTTGACGGGTCTTTCGCTTATATTCATATCAGTCAAGCCCAGAAGATTTTGCGCATGGCAGATTCAGTGTCAGGTATAGAAATACGCGTCAATGATATTTACAAAGCAAAGGAAATTGCGGAGAGGATCGTTTCCAGCCTTGGGTTTCCTTACTGGGCAAGGGACTGGATGCAGATGAATCAAAATTTGTTTACTGCACTCAAGCTGGAAAGGGTCGTGATGTTTATTATTTTAACGCTAATTGTTCTTGTTGCAGCCTTTAATATAGCAAGTACGCTTATCATGATGGTAATGGAAAAGACCCGGGACATTGCCATATTAAAGGCCATGGGAGCCACGGGTAAGAGTATCAGAAAGATCTTTGTGTTCAAAGGAATGGTTATCGGTACTATAGGTACGTTTCTTGGAGTAATTTTTGGATTTTTACTCTGTTCGGTCCTTAAACATTATAAGATTATGGAACTCACCGGAGATATTTACTATTTTACAACGAAACTTCCAGTAAAGATCGAGTTTCTCGATGTTTTTTTTATCGTATCCGCCACGCTGGTCATATGTTTTTTAGCCACTCTTTATCCGGCATACCAGGCCTCAAGACTGGATCCTGTTGAAGCAATCCGTTATGGTTAGTACAGAAAAGAAGAAGGCAAAAAATGGCAGCTTCAGATAATTTAGTATCTATTAAAGGACTGTACAAGAGCTTCAACAACAGCATAGCCCGATTGGATATACTTAAAGGAATCGACTTCGATTTAAAAGCAGGTGAAGCCCTGTCGGTTGTCGGTCCATCCGGGATAGGAAAATCTACATTTCTGCATATACTCGGCACCCTTGATCGACCAGACAGAGGGAGCATTTTATATCGGGGAGAGGACGTCTTGCTTTTTGATGATAGAAAGCTTGCAAAATTTCGTAACGAATTTATCGGGTTTGTTTTCCAGTTTCATCATCTTCTTCCCGAATTTTCTGCCCTTGAAAATGCTATGATGCCGGCGCTTATAAAAGGGATGACAAAAAAGAATGCAACAGAACTTGCAGAGGCTATACTTATTAGGGTAGGACTTAAAGAAAGATTGTTACACAGGGTGGTCAAACTTTCAGGTGGTGAACAGCAGCGGGTCGCCCTGGCCAGAGCATTGGTTCTTAAGCCTGTTATTCTTCTTGCTGATGAACCTACGGGTAATCTTGACAAGAAAAACAGTCAGCAGGTTCACGATCTCCTTTTAGAGTTAAATCAAGAATTAAGCATGACACTTGTAGTTGTAACACACAACATGGAGCTTGCATCCTATATGTCGCGATGTGTTACGGTTGTTGATGGTTTGCTGGTAGAAACGAGTTTTCGTTAAAAAAGGTTTTTTATGTTCAAACGGTTGATCCTGATTGTTTTAGCAGTCATATGTTTTTTTCTAACTTCGGCTTATGCAAGAAAGCCTGTAAGTGTCATCATATTACCATTTGAAATCCACAGCGTGGATGACCGTTCTTATTTGCAAACCGAAATTCCGGAGGCGATTAAAAATCATCTGAATCAAGAGGGTGTGGCTATACTCGACTTGTATAAACAAGCGGATTCATCATGGGATAAAGAGGTTCAAAATACAGACAAAATACGTAAATTCGGTATTAAGAGCGCTGTCGATTATATCATCTGGGGAAGTATGACCTGGATAGGTAAACAGTTCAGCCTGGATATAAAGTTGATGGAAGTTTTTGAAAAAGACCATCCGAGGGTTTTTTCTTTAGAGGGGAAAGGTATAGAGAATCTCCCGCACGCTGTAAAAAAGCTTACCCATGAACTGAGTCTTAAGCTTTTTAAGCGTGAAATTATAGTAAATGTGCTTATTTATGGCAACAAACGTATTGAGGTTGATGCAATAAAGAGAGTTATTGTTGCTGCTCCGGGGGATATCTTTCTTCCTAAAAACCTTTCCAGCGATCTTAAAGCCGTGTATTCAATGGGCTATTTTGAAGATGTTCGGATTGAGGCTGAAAACACACCCAAAGGGAAAATAGTAATTTTTAAGGTAAAGGAAAAGCCGACGATCCGTAAAATCATTATAACAGGCAATAAAGTCGTCTTTGACGATAAAGAGATAAAAGAAAGCCTGAACATAAAGACAGGTTCGATTTTGAATATCTTCAAGGTTCAAAAGAATGTTAAACGAATTGAAGATCTTTACAAAGAAAAAAATTATCATAATGTAAAAGTCGAATATAAAATTCTTGAACTCAAAAATAATCAGGCTGACCTGAAGTTTATTATAGAAGAAGGTGAAAAGATCCGGATCAAAAAGATTAAATTCGTTGGGAATAAAGACTATACCAGCAAAGAACTTAAAAAAATAATTAAATCATCAGAAAAAGGTTTTTTCTCATGGATTACATCATCAGGAGAGCTAAACAGGGAAAATTTGAGCGAAGATGTTGCCAGACTTTCCGCTTTTTATCACAACAGTGGTTATATTCAGGCAAAAGTGGGGGAACCACAGGTTGAATTTAAGGATAAATCTATAGAGATTACCGTTAAAATTAAGGAAGGGCCGCGGTTTAAGGTCGGAAAAGTAGATATAGAAGGTGATCTTGTTTCAACCAAAGAACAACTGATGGAGAAAATAAAGATATCAAAGGAAGAATTTTACAACCGCCAAATTGTGCGGAATGACATGATCGTTCTTACGGATATTTATTCAGATGAAGGTTATGCTTATGCAGATATATCCCCTCGTATTAAAAAGGATATTGATAAACTGATTGTCAACATTATATTTGATATTAAAAAGGGCAAACAGGTATATTTTGAAGAAATCCTTATAGGTGGCAACACAATCACCAGAGATAAAGTTATCCGCAGGCAGCTAAAGGTATATGAACAGGAAGTTTTCAGCGGTGCCAGGTTGAAACGCAGCGTGCGAAATCTGTACCGGCTTGATTACTTCAAGGATATTAAGGTAAATACACTAAAGGGAAGTTCAGATGATAAAATGATACTGAAAATCGATGTTGCCGAACAACCTACCGGAAGTTTTAGTTTCGGGGGGGGATACAGCACTACTGAAAAATTATATGCCACCGGTTCCCTTTCTCAAAAAAACCTTTTTGGACGTGGTCATATACTTGACTTGTCAGGGCAGTGGGGAAGCGTAACAAAAAAATACTCTTTAGGTTTCACGGAACCATGGCTTTTTGACATCCCATTGTCGGCAGGTTTTAAGCTTTATAAATGGAGTTATGAATACGATGTTTACGGCAATGATTCTTACGGAAAGGACAGTATCGGCGGATCCTTGCGGTTTGGTTATACGGTATTTGATTATACGCGGGCTTACATTTCTTTTTCACACGATAGAGCGGACATAACAATCACCAATGAAGAAGAGACTCCGGATTCGATTATAGATCTAGTGGAAGGTGTAGGCTATGAAGATATTATTACAAACAGTACAACCGTTTCGTTAAGATACGATTCAAAGAACAGGGTTTTCAATGCAACGGAAGGATCAGAACACAACATAACGGTTGAATATGCAGGTTTTGGCGGTGATATCGGTTTTAGGAAATATATTGCAAGTACAGGATGGTATATAACGCTGTATAAAGATTTAGTCGGTTTCATACATGGCAAAGGAGGGTATGTTCGTGAAAATTCTTCTGGTTACCTTCCTGATTATGATAGATTTTTTCTCGGCGGCATAAACTCCCTGCGAGGTTTTGAATGGGAAGATTTGGCTCCGAAAGATGAAAATGGAAATAGTATCGGCGGAGATAAATTTGTACAATTTAATATTGAACTGCAGTACCCCTTATTCAAAGAGGCCGGAATTGTCGGTGTCATTTTCTGCGATACAGGGGATATAAAAAACTCTGAAGCTGCAGATCTTAATGATAGGGATATAAAGTTAGACGACCTGCGCAGTAGTGCAGGGTTTGGATTCAGGTGGTATTCCCCCATAGGCCCCATTCGTCTTGAGTACGGGTATATACTCGACCCGATAGAGGATAGAGGTGAAGGGGGGAAATGGGAATTTACAATGGGAGGTGTGTTTTAAGTGGGAAGGATTTTGCTGGTTTTAAAAGATAAATAAGCCTAAGGGCTGACAATTTGATAAAAAACCTGGAGGGAAAATATTATGCGGCAATATAAAATTTCATTTATCACAATATTTATTATTTTTATTTTTGTTGTTTCATCAAATGCTGCCGACGTTGCAAAGATCGGTGTTGTTGATTTAAAGAGAGTTTTTGATAACTCAGATGCAGGAAAATCGGCGCAGGCTGTGCTTACAAAGCAGGCTAAAAAAATGGAGGCTGAACTTGAGAAGGAAGGGGCGCAAATCGAGAAGATCCAGAAAAACCTCGAGCGCCAGGCTGCAGTTATTAGTAAAGAGGCTCGGGAAGAGAAAAAACGTGAACTTCAAATAAAGATATACGATTTCAAATCCCTTGAAAAAAAGTATAAAACCGAATTAAAAAGAAGTGAAAGAAAAATAGTGATCAAGATTCAAAAAAATATCCTTAATATTGCTCAGGAAATCGGCAAAAAAGAGGGCTATCTTATGATCTTTGATAAAAGTGTTGTAATGTATGTTCCAAAAACATTGGACCTGACGGATAAAGTGATACAGGAATATAATAAACAATTTACAAAGAAAGCAGAATAGGCGAAGGTAACATTGATGGTTTCGTAAAAAGTAAAAAAACCACTTTTTGAGAAACTTAGATCACCTGAATACTCTTTCGGGTCTGTTTTTCAAAGTACTAAATTAATAATACGGTTGGTTCAATATGGAAATATTATTACCTGAAATAGCCAAACTGGTTAATGGCGATATTAAAGGCGATCAGCAAAAAAATATTAGGGGAGCAGCTCCTTTTGATCACGCAACCGATAATGATATAACCTTTGCAGATAGCGCAAAGCTGGTCAAAAAGATCGGCGAAACAAAAGCAGGTGCTGTTATAGTTCCCAGGGATGTAAAGGAAGTTTCAAAAAATATCGTGCAGGTGGATAACCCCAAGGTTGCGTTCGCAAAAGTTTTAAATCTTTTTTATCCTGCTTTAAAACCGGAAGCCGGAATAAGCCAGGCTGCACATATAGGTAAGAACCTATCGTGCGGCAAAGAAGTTTCAATTGCACCTTTAGCAGTGATTGGGGATGATGTTACCATCGGTAATCGTGTTATTATTAATTCCTGTGCGGTTATCAGCGATAATGTTGAAATCGGGGATGACACATTGATTTATCCTAATGTAACAATCCTTGAACGTTGCAGGATAGGCAGCAGAGTTATTATTCATGCCGGTTCGGTAATTGGAAGTGACGGTTTCGGATTTGCTCCTGATGGGGAAAAGTATTATAAGATTCCTCAGACAGGCATTGTTCAGATTGATGATGATGTGGAAATAGGCGCAGGGAACACCATTGACCGGGCAACTTTTGGTAAAACATGGATCTGCAGGGGTGTTAAGACAGACAACCTTGTGCAGATCGCTCACAACGTTACCGTGGGTGAAGATACGGTCATTGTTGCTCAAACCGGAATTGCCGGAAGCACAACCATAGGGAGACATACTGCAATATCGGGACAGGTAGCGATAGTAGGGCATATTACTGTAGGTGATAATGTGCAGATTGCCGGGAAAGCAGGAGTTACAAAATCAGTTGCAAGTGGTGAAATCGTATCAGGCACACCGGCGATTCCCCATAGACTGTGGCTCAGAGTGCAGAATATCATACCTAAACTTCCGGAGCTTAAAAGAGAGTTGTCAGGAATTAAAAAGCGTTTAAAGATAATAGAAGAAAAACAGGAGAAGGAAAATGGGTAAAGCTTTTGACATTCAGTCAATCATGGAATTTTTACCTCATCGATATCCGTTTATACTCGTTGATAGAGTCCTTGAAATTGTGCCTGGCGAGAAGATTGTTGCATTGAAAAACGTTACTATAAACGAGCCTTTTTTTCAGGGGCATTTTCCGGGAACTCCCATAATGCCCGGAGTACTTATCATAGAAGCAATGGCCCAGGCCGGTGGGGTTCTTTTCTCATCGGAGCAATTAAAAGAAAAAAACGGCAGGCTGTTTTATTTCATGGGGATGGACAAGGTAAAGTTCAGGAAACCAGTTGTACCCGGGGATCAGATTATCTTTGAAGTTAAAATTCTAAGGCAGAGGTCAAAGGTGGTAAAGATGGCCGGAATTGCAACCGTTGATCAAAAGATTGTGGCTGAAGCCGAGCTAATGGCCACTATTGGAGAAAAAACATGATACATCCAACTGCAATTATTGACCCCAAGGCAGAGGTCGATTCCAATGTAAAAATCGGTCCGTATTCTATTATAAAGGAGAATGTTTCTATCGGCTCCAACACCATGATAGGGCCTTATGTTATTATCGAGCCTTATGTAACAATAGGGCCGGATTGTAATATATTTCAGTACGCCGCAATAGGTGCTGTGCCGCAGTCTTTGAAATTTAAAGGAGAAGAGACCTATGTAAAGATCGGGCGAGGTTGCATAATACGGGAGTTTGTTACCATACACAGGGGTACCGGATTCGGCAGCGGAATTACTGAAATTGGTGAAGAGAGCTTTCTGATGGCTTATACTCATATAGCGCATGACTGTACAATCGGTCGAAAAGTTATTTTATCTAACAACGCATCACTTGCCGGCCACATAACAATAGGTGATTATTCAACTATCGGAGCTCTTGTTGGTATTCACCAGTTTGTAAAGATCGGAGAACATGCATTTATTGGAGGGAAATCAGCCATTGTTAAAGATATTCCGCCATATGTTATTGCTGCAGGTGATCGGGCAAAACTGCACGGAATGAACAGTATCGGACTAAAGCGGAGTGGTTTCTCCAAATCTACGTTGTCTGCATTAAAAAAAGTATATAGAATTATCTTTCGTATCGGGCTGACATTAAATGAAGCTATAGAAAGGGTGTCCGCAGAAGTTGAGCAGATTCCTGAGGTGGTGAATTTTATAGATTTTATCAAGTCATCCGAAAGAGGAATTACCAGATAAAGCGGGTGCAACGGTTAACTGTGGGAAATACCTGATCCGGGCAAGCTGGGGATGAAATATTTTATCACGAAAGAACGAAAACACGAAAATTTTTTTAATTTCGTGCTTTCCTCATTTCGTGTTTTCGTGATTGTTTTTAATTATTATGACACCTATTATGGATAAACGTATAGGATTAATTGCGGGGAGCGGACAGTTCCCCATAATTTTTTTAAAGACAGCGAAAACAAAAGGATATTCCGTTTATGCGGCAGCTTATTTAAGGGAGGCAGATTCTGCTTTGCAGGATTATGTTGAAGCACTTGAATGGGTTCATCTTGGCCAGATCAATCGTCTCATAAAGTTTTTTAAGAAAAACAATATCTGTGAAGCTGTTATGATGGGTGGTATAAAAAAGACCAGGATGTTTAAGGATGTTAAACCGGATATAAAAGC
>DAOWEJ010000119.1 GCA_030638575.1 Deltaproteobacteria bacterium
CCGCAAAGCACGCAAAGAATCATTTTTTCACATTAAAACAAATAGTTGTAACAATATAAACGCTGATTGATTTTCCTTTGCCGGCAGTCCTGTTCCGCAACAAGCGGGGTCAAGAGCAAAGGAAAAAACTTTTAACTCTGCGTCCTCAGCGTCTTGAGCGACTTGTCGGGGTGTAGCTTGCAGAGCGAAGCCCGAAGCGTGCGGTGAAAGAAATCTATATAAAATACGTCATCGAATTAACGAAATAGCGCACTTAGTACCAGTAGGCTGGAAATTCGTAACCTGATCTTTAGTTATTTTCGATCATTTCCGGATAATCTTTAAAAAATCTGTACAACGTTGCCCGTCCGACCCCGAGAAGCCTGGCTGCTTTTGCTTTATTACCCCCTGCTTTTATAAGGGCTTTATTAACTGCATCAATATCCAGCTTCCCGGACGGGCCGCGTTTTTGAATGCTGTTTTTAGAAGCTTTAAGTTCCATGGGAAGATCATCCGGTTTAATAATACTGCCATGACATTTTACAGTGGAGAATAAGACGGCGTTTTGAAGTTCACGAACATTTCCCTGCCAGCTATAGTCCATCATGACAGAGAGCGCTTCATCCGAGAATTTCTTTTTCTTTTGACCTTCATTTTCTGCCTGATCCAGGAAAAAATCTACAAGAATGGGAATATCGGTTTTCCTTTCACGAAGTGGAGGAATATGTATAGGAATCACATTAAGCCGGTAAAAAAGATCTTCACGAAACCTGGTTTTCCGGACTTCTTTTTTAAGATCTTTGTTGGTTGCACTGATTACACGAACATTAACCGATATGGTTTTTTCTCCGCCCACCTTTTCAATGATGCCATCCTGTAAAAACCGCAGGAGCTTTACCTGCAAGATCTTTGGTAGTTCTGCAATCTCATCAAGAAAAATACTGCCTCCGTCTGCAAGCTCAAAGCGTCCCTTTTTATCCCGGATGGCACCTGAGAAAGAACCTTTTACATGACCGAAGAGCTCACTTTCGATAAGACCTTCGGGAAGAGCGCCACAGTTAATAGGCACAAATGGTGCGCCCCCGCGCTGACTTTCATTATGAATTGCAAGTGCAACCAACTCCTTGCCGGTTCCTGTTTCTCCGGAAATATGCACAGGGTAATCATATTCGGCCACATCTTTAATTTGCCTGAACAGCATGAGCATTTTGCTGTCCCGGCCGATTATATTTGAAAAACCGGTGGATTCTCCGGCTCTGATCTTAAGGGTTAGCAGATCTGTAACGTCTCTAAAGCAGGCAAGCATTCCGAAATCCTGATTGTTGTCATCTTTCATCATAACGGCAGTCATTTCGACATGTCGGGACTCACCGCCTTTTGTCATTATATTCATTGAATATTCAGCTCTGTCAGTTAAAATCGGCTTATCGTTGAGAAAAGAACAGCGCCCCCCGCAGAAAGGTTCTCCAAAGGCTTTATGGCAATCCTTTCCAATAACTTCATTTCTGCTGTACCCGGTTATTTTCTCTGCTTCCCTGTTAAAATAAAATATACGCCGCTTCAAATCATGCGCAATTATACCATCCTTTAAATTGTCAAGGACACGTTCCAGGTTCCTTTGGTTTGATATTAGTTTTTTAAGGGATAATTTAGGCATAATGAATACAGATAAATCTACAAGCCATTTTAAAAATGCAGATCCCGTTCAAGGACAGAGTGCGGTTTGATGAAAAAGCGAAGTCCCGCCGATGGCGGTATGAGCATTTTGAAAAAAACCGCAACGTTTAATTAAAATTATAAAAATGAAGTAACATAGTTACTTAGCTTTATCAACAAAATCATAAATATCCATATCATCCCTGATTCCAAGGCGTGTGAGTGCAAAATCGTATTTAACCGGATCATCAGGAGCCAGTCTTTTAAAACCGGATGTTATCTCAAGAGCTGTATATATGTTTGCCTGTTTTCTTTTTGATAGATTCAAGGCAAGGCTTATTCTGTGCATGTGTGTATCAAGGGGGATTATGAGCTTAGATAGCGGTATGCCGGACCATCCTCCAGGATCGACTCTGTCTTTTCTCACCATCCATCTTAAAAAAAGATTCATTCTCTTGCAGGCGCTCCCTTTTTCAGGCTGGGCAACAAGATGCCCCGGTTTGTTTTTTCCGGCAGTAAGTTGAGCTGAAAAAAAAGTCAAGGCAGGGATAATGTTCTCATCATCTTCCGAAAAGCCGTCTAAAAAACATTTATGAAGAGAACCAAATCGGTTAATCACGTTTTTTATTCCCCAGAAAAAAGCGGCAAGCTCACCTGAACCGGCAAACCTGTGTTTAAAGCCTTCAAATGCTCTGTAAATAGATTTATAGGTTGAATCTTTTAAAAATAAATAAGGAGACGGGTTCATCTTATCTGTCACAAATGAAACGCTTTTTAAAATTTGTGCAACCCTGCCGTATGCAAGGGAAGATGCGATAAGGCCTGCTATTTCACGGTCTCTTATCTCTTTGTATGAATACAGAAATTCAAGTGGGTCAGGATGAACATACCTGCGCCGGTTATATTGATTATACAGGTTGTCCAGTTTCTTTTTCAACTTTTCAGATGTCATATTGATTTTTACTTCTATTTACAGTATTTACCGCGGAGCCGCAAAGATCGCAGAGAACCCTTTTTTTCTTTTCCGGCCTCTCAACGGAAAACAATAAGAAAAATTATACTCCGTGTCCTTTGCGTCTCGAGCGACTTGTCGGGGCGTAGCTTGCAGAGCGAAGCCCGAAGCGGGCGTTGATATAAAATTTTGATTTTAGCCAATCAACATTGCTACCTGTTTCCAACTATTATCAAAAATAAAGCAGGATTTCAAATAAATGAAAAAAAGCAAAAGCAGGAAAAACCCAAATGGCCTTTTGTGGCCTCAACTTATACCTGGAACCCTGGTAAAAAGATATAATCGTTTTCTTGCGGATGTAAAATTGAAAAGCGGCGACATGGTAACAGCCCACTGTGCCAATTCAGGATCTATGAAAGAGTGCTCGGAGCCGGGCAGGCCGGTATATCTTTCATTTCACGACAATCCAAAAAGGAAATTACAATATACCTGGGAAATGATTAAGATGCCCACATCCCTTGTGGGAGTCAATACAATGGTTCCTAACAGGCTTGTGAAAAAATCTATTGAAGATGGACTGGTTGAGCAGCTAAAGGGCTATGAAAATGTAAAAGCTGAAGTTAAAGTGTCTGACAAATCCCGCCTCGACTTGCTGCTTACAAATGGAGAAGAGGACAAATGCTTTGTGGAGATAAAGAACTGCACCCTGGTTAAAGATGACATCGCATACTTTCCTGATGCGGTGACCACCCGTGGGCGGAAACACCTTGTTGAACTTCAGAAACTCGTGAGACAAGGAAATCGCAGCATAATATTTTTTCTTGTACAAAGGATGGATACAAAAGCATTCTCCTCGGCCGATCATATAGATCCAGAATACGGCAAAGAGCTCAGAAAGGCAAAAAGAAATGGTGTTGAAATTATTGTGTATGACGTTGTAATCGATCTTAAAAAAATCGTCTTAGGTAAAAAGATTCCTCTTAGCTGACGAAATATCTTTATAAAGTTTGTGGGGTTAACTAATGTTCATGCAATTTGAATAAAAATATTATACATTATGCTTGCATATTGATGAAAATTGCATTAAGATATAATCAAAAAAGGAGACTAAAAATGCCTTCACTTCAAGTAAGAGAATTGCCGGCACAAATTTATCATAAATTGCAATCTAAAGCACAAAAAGAACATCGCAGTTTTTCCCAGCAGG
>DAOWEJ010000076.1 GCA_030638575.1 Deltaproteobacteria bacterium
TGCAAAATATTTTTTTGCATGAATCATTATATCATCGCCAATCTCGTCATCGAACTTTTCAGGTCCTGCATAATGCTGTCCAAAGGCATCACTGGAGAAAAGAATTTTATCTTCCTTTACATATGTGAACATGTTGTCCGGCCAGTGAAGCATCCTGGTTTCAAGAAAGATCAGCGTCCTTTTGCCGATGTTCAATTCTTCACCATTTTCAACAGCATGATAATTCCATTTCTGCCTGAAATGACTGGAAAGATTTTTATATCCCATCTTGGAGCAATAAAGTGGTTTGTCTTCTCCGATTTTATGCATTACCCTGGGCAGTCCCCCGGAATGATCCATTTCCGTGTGGTTGCTGATAACAAGATCGATTTTTTTTGGATCAACCACGTAAGATATATTTTCAAGTAGTTGGTCGGCAAATTCCTTTTTAACCGCATCGATCAGTACAATCTTTTCATCCACTATTAAAAAGGCATTATAGGTTGTCCCGGCATATGTGGAATATCCGTGAAAATCTCTGATATTCCAGTCGGTAACACCGACGCTGTAAATTCCTTTTGCTATTTCTAAAGGTTTCATGTCTTTCCCCTCTTATTCTTCCTTTTCAAAATCATCCTTAGAAGCGCCGCATACCGGACATTCCCAGTCATCAGGCACATCTTCCCATTTTGTCCCCGGCTCAACACCGCTGTCAGGATCACCCTGCTCAGGGTCGTAAACATATCCGCATAACGTACATACATACTTATCCATTTTTTTTCCTCCTTGTTTAATTGTCTGTAACTGGTTCAAGGGTTCACGGTTCAAAGGTTCTGTGTTTCTGTCTTAGTCGGCAATCAGCATATGAATTGACTCTGAAGGTTTCCTGCCTGACAAAGAAACATGACTTGCCAGAGTTTCAATTCTGAAGCGAGTACAAAATTCATCCGATTATTACGCGATTATTACGATATACTAAGTCACTAACCTTGAACTTTGAACCGTGAACCAGACAACCAGTTACAATTATCTTTGCTTATTTAAATAGTCATATGCCGACAAAGCTGCTTTTGCCCCTTCGCCTGCTGCAATAATAACCTGCTTGTAAGGAATACTGGTTACATCGCCGCAGGCAAAAACGCCTGTTATACCTGTCCGGCACACATTGTCTATAATAATTTCTCCCTGTTGATTGGTTTCAAGGGTGTCGATGACAATATCGGAATTCGGCAAAAGCCCTATCTCGATAAAGACACCTTCCACTTTAAGCCTGCTTACTTCTCGTGTATCCAGGGATTTTATCTCTATTTCTTTTACACTAGAATCACCTAATACCTTCGTTGTATCGTGTTTTGTAAAGATAGACACATTTGATAATGACGATACCTTATTTATAAGTATCGGATCACCGGTAAGCGGTGTCAGCGAAACCATGAAGATTTTATTGGCAACCTTGGCAAGGTCGATAACAGCTTCAAGGGCTGAATTTCCGCCTCCTACAACAGCAACGTCAGCGCCTGAAAATAAAGGTGCATCACAGGTGGAACAATAGGCGACACCCCTGCCGATAAGCTCTTTTTCACCAGGGACATTTAAAGGTCTTGGGCGTTTTCCGGTGGCAATGATAACGGTTCTGCAATAGTATGTATTTCCCTTGCCGGTAACAACTTTCTTGATTTTCCCCGTTAGGTCAAAGGAAGTCACTTTTTCGCCGATTAGTTTTTCTATCCCATATTTCTCTACATGCTCATCAAATTTATTTATAAGATCAGCGGTCTCTATCTGGCTAAAACCAAGATAGTTTTCAATATCATAGGTGTCTGCCACCTGGCCGCCGATATTATTACTAATTAAAATGGTTTTCAAAACTTTCCTGGAAGAATAAAGAGCAGCATTTAAACCGGCAGGCCCACCACCGATGATTAATACATCGTAAAGTACAGGACTTGCAAGCTCATTATTTGCTCCACCTTTTTCATCCAATTTTCGTGTCATAAACAGGTTTACAAGCTCGCTGTAACCGCCTACAGGCTCACCATCGATCAAAATCTGAGGAGGTAAATCACTGCCGGTTTTTTCTATCATTTCTTCTCGTTTTTTTGACCCTGGCTTAACCTTGATTTCTGAAAAACCTATTCCTTTTTCTTTTAAAAACGATTTCGCCTTTATACAAAATGGACATCCGCCCATTGAATAAAGAGTTATACCTTCCATTATTTTTGCACCTTTTTTACTAAATTTCGGTACTTTGCTTGAGGCAGTTTAGATCCAGTTCCAGGCGATCAGGATCAAAGCCTACCATAACATTATTGCATACTGATATCACAGGAACGGTGCGCGCTCCGCCGGAAACTTCCATCATTTCCTTGAGTGCATCCCTGTCTTTTGTGACATCGTAGGCAGTAAATTCAACACCCTTTTTCGAAAGAAACTCTTTCGCCATTTTACAGTAGGGTCAAGTTGGTGTAGTATAAATTTTTACTTTTCCTTTCAAAACAGATCCCTCCTTTCATAGAAAATTATAAATGCCGCAACTGCGTACCACTAGTATGCCTCATCATAAGAAAGATCTTCTTTTGTTACCTTTCCTTTGAACAGGTTATACGCCCATACCTGGTATGCAATGACAATCGGAACAAATATAACAACAACCACCAGCATGATTTTCAAAGTCAGGGGGCTCGATGAAGCATTACCGGCTGTCAGACTGTATTCCGGGTTTATACTTGACGGAAACATGCTGGGATAAAGCCCGATTATGCCGAAAAACGTAGCCCCGGCAATTGTAAGCGCAGAAGAAAACCATGCCTTGAAAAAGGCTTTTTTTGTAAGAAAATATTTTACTCCAGCAAGAGCAACAACCGTTATTAGGATAACTAAAAAGAGTGCTGGATGAGCAAAGTAGTTATCATACAAGCTGGTAGCAAACTTACTGGCAATAAGGAAAATTACTGCGGCAGCTAAAACTAAAGGCCACAGCTTGTTGGCTGTTGAGCGTGCCCTTTCATGAAGATCCCCTTCAGATTTGATGGCAAGCCACAATGCGCCATGTTCAAGGAAAAGCAATAAGAATAAAACGCCCCCTAAAAGTCCGTACGGATTTAGGAGTGTGAAAAGGGTTCCGTGGTAAACACCGTTTCCATCAAATGGAATACCTTTGAAAATATTGGCAAAAGTTACTCCAAATAGAATGGCCGGAACAGAGCTTCCGACAAATATGCATGTATCCCAGATCTTACGCCAGATTGGAGAATCTACCTTACCCCTGAACTCGAAAGAAACACCCCTTAAAATAAGTGCAAAAAGGATAAGCATTAATGCTGAATAAAGGGATGAAAACATCACTGCATATACAAGGGGAAAGGCTGCAAATGTGACACCACCGGCTGTGATAAGCCATA
Source organism: Deltaproteobacteria bacterium (assembly GCA_030638575.1). Lineage (GTDB taxonomy): Bacteria > Desulfobacterota > Desulfobacteria > Desulfobacterales > JAUWMJ01 > JAUWMJ01. The sequence goes on from DAOWEJ010000076.1 coordinate 3,381, forward strand.
CCTCATTTCCGTCCCAGAGCGGACCAATTGAATTTATCATTATGCGCTTATCATGATTATCCTTTCCAAGAAAAGGATATAGTGTTCCGATTCCAAAGTCGAAACCGTCTGTTATGAAAAAGAGTGTCCATAACAGACCCCACAAGAAGAACCATATTGCTTGTAAATCCATTTGTATATCCCTTGGAAATTAAGAAAAGTATTCTTTTAAATCATTAACCGGCTGTCATAATTGTCAATTAAAAACAGGTCCCTTCCTTGCGGTTGCTGCCATCAGATAGAAGCCGACTGCCCCCAGAAGCCCATACACCAGGATAAAGGCAATGAGCGAAGTCAGCACCTGGGAACCTGCTATCGGAGATACGGCATCCGATGTTTTCATCAGTCCGTAAACTATCCAGGGCTGCCTGCCTACTTCAGCAAGTACCCATCCCAGTTCTATTGCGATGTATGGCAGGGGTATCGATAAAAACATAACTTTCAAAAAGAGGGGGGATTCAATTAGCCGGTTTCTTAAAAACATGCCGATAATAGTAATAAGGACAAAATATGCTCCCAGACCAACCATGGTTCTGAACGATATGAATGAGATTAATACAGGTGGTCTTTCATCCGCAGGAAAGTCCTTCAGCCCCTTTACCTCAGCGTTAAAATCATGATAGCCTAGAAAGCTCAGGATACCTGGTATTGAACCGATTTCAATTATATTTTTTTCATTTTTTTCATCAGGAATGGCGAACAGATGAAGGGGCGCCCTTTTAGAGGTTTCCCAGTGAGATTCCATGGCCGCAAGTTTTGTGGGCTGAATTTTAGCTACATGAACGCCATGCATATCACCTCCTATAACAACTAAGATTGAAAAGATAAGGCCGAACACAAGGCTGATCTTAAAAGATCTTGTAAAAAAATCTATGTGTTGTTTTTTCAGAAGATGATAAGCGCTAATTCCCATTACAAAAAAGGCGGCTAAAACATAAGAAGCGCTGACTGTATGGAAAAACTCTAAAATAGCAAATTTATTGAAAACTACTGCTGCGAAATCGACAAGCTCGGCTCTTCCGTTTCTAATGGTGTAGCCGACAGGGTGCTGCATCCAGCCATTTGCCATTAAAATCCAAATTGCAGAAAGTGTTCCTGCTGCGGCCACAAGCCACATAACTATAGCATGGGCTTTTTTAGATATTTTCTTCCAGCCGAAAACCCACACGCCGATAAGGGTTGATTCGAGAAAAAAAGCTGCTGTCGCCTCAATGGCAAGAAGAGAACCGAAAATATCTCCCACAAATGCGGAATAACGTGACCAGTTGGTTCCGAATTGAAATTCAAGGGTGATACCGGTAACGATTCCAAGGGAAAAATTAATGAGAAAAAGTTTTCCCCAGAATTTAGTCATTGCAAGGTACGTTTCATCTCCTGTTTTTACATATTTTGTTTCCATGATCGCCACAAGGACAGACAGTCCAAGTGTTAAAGGGACAAACAGAAAATGAAACATGGTAGCTGCGGCAAACTGCAAACGTGAAAGCAGCAATACGTCCATTAAACCCTCCTAATACAGATTACGTACCTGCATCCAGTGTACACTGGGTAAAGTCAATTTGTTCTCCGCATTTTTTACAAAGGTGTTTCTTGTCAAATTCGTCTGAAAATATTTCGACTTCTTCATCGCAACTCGGACATTTACATTTAAACGATTGAAGATTTTTAAACTGTTCATACCCTGGACAATGTTGTGGTGTAGTCATGATAAACCCCCCTTTTTTCTTATTTTAGGTTTTGGCATATAATTGCTATTTGCCTATTTAGTGCCTGCCCGAAAACCGTGGGTTTCGGGCAGGCACTATTTACATCTTGTTTGCGATTTCTTTGCCATAATCCTGGGCCATCTGGACGCCCCCGCCAAGAGAAGCTGATTTAAGCCTTAAAGGGCCGCTTACCATCTCCATTTTAAAAATATTTTCCATTGTATCAAAAATACGGCCAGGGGCTTCTCCGCTCCACCCAAAGGCGCCGAAAGCACCGCCTGCTTTTCCTTCAAGATTTGCCTTTTCAGCGAGAAAAAGAAGGGTTTTCATCCCCTGGATCATATCCCCGTGATAAGTGGCGGAGCCTAAGACAAGGGCGTCATAGCCATCAAGATCTGTTTCCTTTTTTATTTCGTTTACTTTTACAACAGATGCTTCATGACCGGAAATGCGAATTCCTTCTGCAATAAGTTCACCTATCTTTTTTGTAGAACCGGCTCTTGAAGCATATACAATAAGTACTTTTGCCATATTATTATTTCTCCCTGAGGCAGTTTCAAAATGTTTCCCGCTTGCAGCGGGATTCGAGATCAAGGAAGGCGAAAATTTTAACCACAAGAATACATGGAGTATTTCGAGGATTAAAATTTGAGCCTAACGCAGATATCGGACAGATAAGCGCAGACTTCGAAAGGGGACGTTTTGAAATTGGCTCTCCCTTATTAAATTCGCTTGTCTGTACCCTCAAATCCGCAATCAGGTGTGTAGCAGGTATTATCGACAAACTCACATTTTTCCTTGCATGAAGGACACTCTTGGGGAGGAGTGTCCGCTTCGAGTGTGTAACCACAATTTGAACATTTCCAGTTTGCCATTAGAACCACCTCCTTTATTTGATGAATTCGTAAAAAGTCGAATTCATCAGGTTTTAGTCCCGCCTGAGGCGGGATTAAGTTTTATGTTTTAGGTTAATGAGATTATCTGCTTTAATAGGAACTTAAAACTTAAATCCTAAAACTTAAAACGTTTCGTAAAAAGTAACGCCGATGGCTAAGTAGAAAGTTCCATATACCCCCGCAAAAATCAGCGGGATAAAAAGGCGCAGTGGTTTTTCAGGGACGAGGCAATACATATAGTATGTCGAGTGTCTGAAAAACCGCTGCAACGCAGTAGATGGGACTTTCAACGACGCCATCAATATTTAACTTTTCCACAGACCATGAAGGTTACAGTAACCTCTTGCCGTAACCTGGTCAGCTTCAACATTAAATGTCGCTTCCGGCGCTTCGCCTGGATTTAAAAACTGCCTGTATGCTTTGCCGTCAGCAATAATTTCAATCCATTCAATATAGTGTTTTTCTTCCATTGGATGGGCAACATCACCGAGTTTGACCTTTACGCCCCCTTGGGTTTTCTCTGTTACAGGCACATGTTTCTCTTTTGCTGCATCCACAGTGTTTTCCTTAACCAGATTCATAGGTTGACCGCAGCATACGAGTTCGCCTTTTCCTCCGTGCAGAACCTCAACAATATTTCCACAAGCTTCACATTTATAAATTTCAAGTTTTTCCGCCATGATTTTTCCTCCGTTTTTGAAATTATGGGACACAGATTTTCGCAGATTCTCTCAGATTTTTTTCTAATTTTTTCAGACATTGTAAGTGAAATTGCTAAATACAAATTTAACACTCGATATTTAACATCCTATAGATCTGCTATATCTGCGTTCATCCGCGTCCAATAAGAAATTACCAATTTTCCCCCAGCAGCTCAAAGTGAGCCTGTGGATGAGCACATGCCGGGCAAGTACCTATAGCTTCTGTACCTTCGTGGAGATAACCGCAATTGCGACAGCGCCATACAACCTTTTCATCCTTTTTAAATACTTTGCCGTCTTCAATATTAGCTGCAAGGTCGTTGTATCTTTTCTCATGCTGTTTTTCCGCAACAGCAATTGCCTCAAATATTGAAGCAATTGAATCGAACCCTTCTTCACGGGCAACTTTTGCGAAACCGGGGTACATAATTGTATGCTCGTAATTTTCTCCCTCTGATGAGGCCTTTAAATTTTCAAGGGTGGTGTCGATCACACCGGCAGGAAATGCTCCTGTGATTTCGACCTCCCCGCCCTCAAGTAGTTTGAATAGCCTTTTTGCATGCTCTTTCTCCTGGTTTGCAGTCTCTTCAAAAATCGCTGCAATCTGGACATACCCTTCCTTTTTCGCCTTGCTAGCAAAATAGGCATAGCGGTTTCTTGCCTGAGATTCACCGGCAAAGGCCGTTAAAATGTTTTTTTCAGTTCGAGTCCCTTTTAAATTTCCCATTACTAATTTCCCCCTTTAATTGTAAGATAATTTTGACGGCTTGGTAAAAAGTCAAAAAGCCACTTTTTACGAGTTCATCAGTCTTCTTTCCACCAGCCTTTCTTTATATGGTTTTCTTTTTCTGTTTCCGATAGTTGTTTTAGTTTGTATGCACAATCGCGCAAGATACCGTACAGAATTCCGCAGCCGTTATCTTCCCGCTCAATATCGCCTTTATCAGCAAGCTTGATCATTTCTTTTGCCAATTGAATTGTACTTTTAATGTTTCTATCGCAAGGTTTCACGGATATTTATGTCTCAGGGTATAATTTATGTTTAAGGCTCTTCTCCAAATTAGTTGGAGAAGAGGATTCGAGGATTCAAGGGGTCAAGGGTTTAAGTGAATGCAAACGGCTTGATACAGATGCCATAAACACTTGCGTCTCCTCTGCCCTTATTCCTTAATATTTTTCAAAGTATGCCTATATAAAAAGACGGTTCCAAAAGTCAGGGATTTTTCTGTATGTATTTGTTTTTAGGTGATTTTCACTCGAACCCTTGATCCCTTGGATCCTTTAACCCTGATCAATCGACCAATTCTTTGGGAGATGATCCTTATTTAATAACAAGATAAACATGAAAACAGCTATAACCGTATTCTCTACTGTTTATATCAAGATTTATGCCATGTACCTAAATATCGCTTTATTATTTTGTAAGCCCTTAAATGACGGGGTTGCATGCAGTTTCAAGGGGTGTCCAGCCAACTTTGCAGAAAGGTAAAGGATGGGTTTTTTTGCAACACATTAAGACATGTTGTTTAGATTCTTTTAAAGAAGAATCGATAATTGCCTAAATTGATTGAATAAATAGTATTTTTTTGTTGTCTCAAATTTAATTGCGATACAAAATTGTCTCATAAGACAGATTAAGGGTTTGCGCAGGTAAGCGTAGACTCCGAAAATAAGTTCGCAATTTTAAGTGTTGAGGCACTCGGCTGGCAAGGCGCGAAAGCGCAGGAATATCAAACATATTCCGAGCTTTCGCAACGCAGCCAGGCGGGATGCATCGACGCTTAAAATGTGAAGGTATTTTCGGAGTCTACGCTTACCTGCGCAAGCCCTAAGTAACGTTTTACGAATTCATCATGAAGAATATTCGGGTAAAAACAGATAATGACTTGTCGGGAGGTTTTGTTTTTCCTGAGCAGGTATAAAAAAGAGCATTTCATTTTATAATAATGAAATGCTCTCTATCATAATATGCCTGCTTTCCAGGTTTGTACTAAAAAATGGATACGAGTGCCAAGTTTATTTTTTAAGAGCAACCAGCTTGCCGCTTAAAAGCTTGATATGGGACATCTCTTCTTTGATGATTGCATCGATTTTTGTTTTTCCGAAATTTTCAGGAACTATTTCCTTCATACCCAGGTAAAACACTATGGAATCCTTTTCAGCCAGGATAGCCTCTTTGAGGATCTCTTCCATTGATGATATATCGATCTTCTTTTCAAAGAACACCCTGGCGTCGGCTAATGCGCGAAGATAAAGAGCTGCTTCACCTTGAGGATCGAATATGGTTGTAGTTTTTTCCTTTTCAGACAGACCTTTTCTTAAATCGGCAAATGTTTTTTCATGTTCATCTTCCATTGCGGCAAGATCGAGTAAAAGCTTTTTTCCAGCAGGCTCGGTAATCGATTCTGCTGCTTTTCTGTAAAAGGAAACTCCATTTCTTTCAATCTGCTCGGCCATTTCAAATATTTCATCTGCATTAAAATCGTAACCCATTTGATTCTATCCTTTCTCTTTGTTTTTTATAAAATAGGATGGTATTAACTTAAAATAAAGATATTTTGTTATAATTTAGCGCCTTTTTGTCAAGATAAATAATTTTTTTCACTTTTATTCCCCGGATTATAAACTCATAGTTTTCTCAAATTCTCATTTTCATGTAAGGATTTGAGGATTAATACGACAAATAATTGTATCTATTCAGAGGATACTGTTTTACCGCGCACTTGTCCCGCTATCAGCGGGGTTCGCTCCGCTCATTAGAGTCACAGAGCACGCAGAGGAACATTTTTTTGTTTGTCGGGAGACGACGACAAACAAAAACCATCAATCTTACTTATAGGCCCGCTTTGAGCATGAATTTCCGGCCGAAGGCTTGAACTGTTTATGGGGAATCGGCATCTCCCGATTCTCCATAAGAATTTCTTCTCTGCGCGCTCTGCGTCTCGAACGAGGGGAGCAAATGGGCGGTGAAAAATTTCTTTCAGACAGTAAGATAAAAAAGGATAGCCAGCTATGAGTAAGCAGGAATTTGTTAAACAGATAAATGTTAAGGGAAAAACATACGATGTTGCAGATATCACCTTGTTGGAGCAAAAGGGGATAGCCGACATTAAAAGACTCCCTTTTTCCATCAAAATCCTGGTTGAAAACCTGTTAAGGAAACTGGACGGACATGTAGTCAAGGAAAAAGATTTAATCAAGATCGCTAACTGGCAAAAGCAGTATGAAGAGCCTGTGGAAATACCTTACCACCCTGCGCGGGTTTTGATGCAGGATTTTACCGGCGTTCCGGCTGTGGTAGATCTTGCCGCTATGCGAGATGCTTTAAAAGATCTTGGCGGTGATCCGATGAAAATCAATCCGGTTATTCCTGTTGACCTGGTTATCGATCACTCCGTGCAGGTTGATTACTTCGGTGCCGTGGATTCCTTAAAAAAAAATGTGGCCAGGGAATATGAACGGAACCAGGAAAGATACGAGCTTTTGAAATGGGCTCAAAAAAACTTTGACAAGTTCAGAATTGTTCCGCCTAATTCCGGAATCTGCCACCAGGTAAACCTGGAATGCCTGGGGCATGTGGTTATAACCGAAGAAATAAACGGCAATACTATTGCCTATCCTGATACTATTGTCGGCACCGATTCACATACAACAATGATTGATGGAATCGGCGTTATGGGATGGGGAGTCGGCGGCATTGAGGCTGAAGCGGTTATGCTCGGACAACCGTATTATATGCAGATCCCTCAGGTGATCGGAGTCAAGATGGTTGGCGAACTGCAGGAAGGAGTGACTGCAACCGACCTTGTACTCGTGGTAACCGAACTGCTAAGGAAATACCATGTTGTAGAAAAATTCGTAGAATATTTCGGGCGTGGGATGAAAAACCTGGATGTTCCCACCAGAGCGACCATAGCCAACATGACGCCTGAATACGGCGCAACCCTGGGGTTTTTTCCGGTGGATGAGAAGACCCTTGAATACCTTGAACTGACCAATCGGAAAAAGCAAGCCGATATTGTGGATGCCTATACCAGGTCACAGGAACTTTTTTATACCGGAAAAGAGGAACCGGAATACACTGAAGTTGTTGAACTTGATCTTTCTGCTGTTGAACCATCTTTGGCCGGTCCAACCAGACCTCAGGATCGGATCAGGTTGCAGGATCTAAAATCCGGCGCTGCAATAATACTGGGAAGCAAAGATAACGAAAAGACTGAAAGGACACACAGTTTGGTCAAGCCACGGACATATGAAGTCGATCTGGATGGAAGTAAGGCGTATATAGGTGACGGTAGTATTGTAGTGGCTGCAATAACCTCATGCACAAACACTTCAAATCCATATGTCCTGATCGGAGCCGGCCTTTTAGCGCAAAAGGCCGTGGAAAAGGGACTGAGAGTACCCAAATATGTTAAGACTTCCCTTACTCCCGGGTCAAAGGTTGTCATTAGATATCTTACCGATGCCGGTCTTATGCCATATCTCGAGACACTTGGTTTCAACCTTGCAGCATTCGGTTGTACGACTTGTATCGGCAACAGCGGCCCGTTGCATCCTGAAATAGAAAAAGCGATAGTCGCAAACGGATTGACCGTTGCAGCAGTTTTATCCGGAAATCGCAATTTCGAGGCCAGAATACATCAGCACATCAAAGCTAATTTTTTAGCATCGCCGATGCTGGTGGTAGCACTGGCGCTTGCCGGAAGAATCGATGTTGATTTGTCAAAAGAGCCGGCTGGTTTCGAGCCGAGCGGTAAACCTGTCTATCTTAAAGATATTTGGCCGTCAAACGATGAAATTGAAAGCATAGTCAAGAAACATGTTAAAAATGAATTTTACGAACAGGAATACAGTAAAATTTTTAACGGAGATGAATTATGGCAGTCTCTTAAGATTATCGAAAGTACAACTTTCAAATGGGATGAGCATTCCACCTACATTAAAAAACCGCCGTATTTTGAAAATTTCAGCATCGAACGCTTCAAACCTGCTGATATAAAAAATGCAAGCGTACTTTTATTACTTGGAGATTCGGTTACTACTGATCATATTTCTCCCGCAAGTACGATACCGCCTGATTACCCTGCAGGCCGGTATCTTATCAAAGAGAATGTGGCTTCGGCAGAGTTTAATTCTTATGGATCGCGTAGAGGAAACCACGAAGTGATGATTCGAGGGACTTTCGGAAACATACGCCTCAAAAATAGGCTTGTTTCGCCGAAAGAGGGGAGTTTTACTTTAAAATTTCCTGATAATAAGGAAGTATTCATTTACGATGCTGCTATGGAATACATCAATGAAGCCAAGCCACTTGTAGTGCTTGGGGGCAAGGAATACGGAACCGGTTCTTCAAGGGATTGGGCTGCAAAAGGAACGGCTCTTCTGGGGGTAAAAGCTGTTATGGCTGAATCTTTTGAGCGAATCCACCGGAGCAACCTGGTGGGGATGGGCATACTGCCGATAGTATTCAAGAAAAACGAAAACTGGGAAAATCTGGGGCTAACCGGATCTGAAACCTTTTTCATCAGCGGAATCGAAGATATGCATCCGCGAAAGGTGTTACAGGTCAAGGCCGTAAGGAATGATAGAACCGAGGTTAATTTTGAAGTAATTGCCCGCCTGGACACAGACGTTGATGTCGATTACTTTGTAAACGGCGGTATTCTCCAGTATGTGTTGCGCAAAGTTCTGGCGGAAAACTGAACCGGGCGTAGAACATGAGTTATTGAGTTTTGCAAGCCATATGAAATGATCTTCACAAAAGAAGAATTTGGTTTTTCAAAGATCTTGATTCTCCGGCACTGATGGTTCTGATGGCCGGCAGGCCTTTGACCGGGCATTTGTTTTCGCAGATACCGCAACCCACGCATTGTTTCAGATCAACAAAGGGTAATTGCACCGCTAACTTTTTCCCACCCGGACGGGACACGGTCTCTTTCTTTAAGTAAATTGCTTTAGGAGAAGTGGGACAAACCTCCTCACATACGATACAAGGAGCGTTTCCGGACCAGGGAAGGCACCGGCCTCTGTCCACATAGACGGATCCGATTTTGATGGGCCGCTCGATCTTTTCCCTGGCGGTAATGTCGGTAATAGCTCCTGTTGGACAAACGCTTCCACACAGGGAACAGGTGTATTCGCAGTAACCTTGCGTCATAATTAAACGGGGAGTCCAGAACCCCGCCATTCCTGCTTCTCCA
>DAOWEJ010000032.1 GCA_030638575.1 Deltaproteobacteria bacterium
ACGTGCGGCAACCGATGCATATATCATAATCGACCATTACCCGATTCAGGGCCTCATCACGGGAGATAGCCTTTACAGGGCATGCAATCACGCACGGGGCATCCTCACATTGCTGGCACGACATTGGAATATAAAGGCCTTCCGACTCCCACTTCATTACTTTTATACTACTTCGGGCAGGGTTGGAAATACCATCATGTACTACCGAGCACACAAGCTCGCACAGACGACAGCCGGTGCATTTCTGGTAATCTATTTTTAAGACTTTAGCCATTGATTTTCTCCTCTTTAATATTAAACCAGATGGGACGGTTCCTTGTTAAGACCTAACCTTTTTAGTGTTTCCGGTGTAGGAACGCCGTTTTCATCCCAGCCATGGTGCTCGTAGTATTGGTCAATCATCTTTGTAAACTTTTTCTTATCGATTGTCTTACCAATGACGTCCGGCGCTCCGCGCTTGCAAGGTTCATCAAAATAGCGGTGATTGAGCATATCGCCTTTTTTGAGATCGTCTCTTTTTAATCCTTCTCTCAAATTGAACAGCCTTTCTATATTGTAGCATCTTTCAGCAACATCCCAGATTTCCTTAGGGGTCATCTCCAGGCCGGTATTGTAAAAAAGCACCTTGGGCCAGTCCTCGAAATTGGGAAGGGTAGCACCAAGGAAAGTAGTGTGGTATTTGCAGATTCCAAGACAATCGACACCCATATAGCAATTCTCCTGCCAGAAGACCTGCCATGGCTTGCCCTCATATGAAGTATGCTCAGAGCTAAGTGGCCCGTCGTAAGGTACCGGGTTACTGTATATTTTCCTTAAAACTTCCACCGGTAAATGATAAAGATCGATAGCCGGCCGGCTCCTCAAATGGTCGGAACCTCTGGAGCCTGTCGCTATGTTAAGTGCCAGTGCCGGAGTCGCTCTTTCGTCAGAGTGGAGGTTGCTCATGCCTTTAACCTGGATAAGATATTCAAATGACTTCTTTCCTATCTTTTCAGAGGCCTGTATCCCTCCGTCGGCCAGTGTGTCTCCAAGATATCCCTTTCTAAAACAGATTCGGTCAATCATCTCGAGAAGCGCTTCATCATTTCCGAATTTCAAATCAAGACCGTCGGTTTCCTTGCTGGTTATTATTCCCAGTTCATAAAGCTCCATGGCCCAGGAAATAAGGCTTCCGGTTTCCAGATTGTCCATTCCATACTGATCCACAAGGTGGTTACCAACTAAAACCGTCACTGCATTTTTACAGTCCGGCTCTCCGCCGAAAGCGCCCTGTGAAGTGTATTCCGGTCCTTCATCATATTTTCCAGCATAAGGACCTGAAGGGATCTTGTACTGGGCGCGGCAGTGTACCTGGCAGCCAAAGCAACCGGTCATATGATACGGCCCCATGGTTTCCTCGCAGATTTCGTCGATACGTTCGGGTTCGATATCATCGGCATTTTCACACTGGTTATACTGGAAATTCCGGGTTCTTATTCCGCCCCAGGAATTGGTTGCTCCCCAGATGAAAGGTGTTCCCAGGCTTCCCTGGGTTTGATTTACTTTTGCACTTGTGATCTGTTCAATAAATCGTTTGTTATACTCTATGGCATCTTTGGGATAGGCTATATTTATATCCATAGTACCCCTGGCAGCAACTGCTTTAAGGTTTTTAGAACCCATGACGGCTCCCATACCTGATCTGCCGGCGGAATTTTTAATGCCTGTCATAACATTGGCAAATGCTACAAGGTTTTCACCGGCCGGACCGATTACAGCGCTTTTAATGTCCTCGTCGCCAAGCTCTTCCCTGATTGCCCATTGTGTTTCAGTTGTCGTTTTGCCCCACAGGTTGGCGGCATCCCTTATTTCTATTTCACCGTTGTGAATCCAGATATAAACGGGCTTTTCAGCCTTACCCTTTATGACCAGATGATGAAAGCCCGCCCAAGCGAGTTCAGGGGCAAAGAATCCTCCCATGTTCGCGCTTCCGAGCATTCCGGTAAGGGGTGATTTGGCCATAACATGAGTTCTGGCAGTAGCTGAGGCGCATGTTGCAGTCAGGATGCCGCCGCTGATCATGAGCGTATTATCCGGGCCAAGCGGGTCACATCCTTTCTTTGTATGATTATACAGCAAATAGGCATCAAGTCCTCTGCCGCCGAGGAATTTCTTTCTTACTTCCAGTGGAATAGGCTTTGTTTCAATTTGACCTGTGGAGAGATCAATATATGCTATCTTTCTGTTTAACGCCATATTACTTTCCCTCCTTTTTTGCTAATGCTTCTTTAGCTATTTTTCGGTTTACATCCCAGACAGGGCCTCTGATTCTGGGCAAATTGGGATTAATCCAGAATAATCTGAACTCCAACCCGCAGGTGGGGCACTTTACATGTTTATCCCCGGGAGCAGGCACAAGCCTTTCCATACAACTCGGATTATGGCACCTGACCTTGCCGTATGTTCTGGTTTTGCGCAGGGTTTCGGCTCCCGACAACTTTTCTGTGTCTATTGCCATGATGTTCTCCTTTCTTTGTGACCTTTGCAAAACGGCACTTTTCAAAGGTCTCTTTATTTCCAGGTAGAAAAAGGTTCATTATTATGAACTAATGAATAAACAAAAATACCATATTTTTTCTTATTGTCAAGTGAAAAATTATCTTTTCACAGCGCTGCTTTATGATTATCATAAGGAAATTAAATATTGAACATTTTCGATCTGTTTTATTGAAAAGGTTATAAAAGTTCAAATAGAGTTCGTTATAGCGAACACAGGGAAGCTCCCTGCCTAACTATCAAATCGGTTTGACAGACTCTTCGCCTTTCTTTTGCCTGTGCCATGGAGACAGTTGAAGTAAGGCTGCACCTATATTGGCCTTTCTGCACCTGGGACAGAAACGGATATAATCAAAAGAATAATCTTGACTGATTTTGTCTAACTGAGGTTCAGGTACATACCAGATGCCACATCCTTCACATGATTTTAGTTTTGCTGATCTTATCTCTTGTTTGGAAGCTATCTGGAAAAACCTTGCAAAACTTATCTCGTGGCGCAACTCCGCGGCTTCTTCCGGGCAGGTATTTAAACATGCTCCGCAACAGATACATTGATAATGGGAGTAGGTAAAAATACGCAGAGGCCCTTCATCCCTAGCTTCGAGTGTTCCGGTTGGGCAGCTTATATCACATGCACCGCAAGTGATGCATTTTTCAATATTAAGCCGGGTTCTGCAAAAAAGAAAAACCACAATAATCATGAATGCTTCACCGCTTAGGATGTGAATGGTAAGCATGTTATTTTCAAAAAAAGATATTGATTCGAGGGTTCCATGGGTTAAAAAGTACCCTGTTATAAAAGGCAAAGCAGCTATAATGATTAAAAGGTGGTCTGATATTGAAGAGACAGCGCGAATCTTGGTAAGTATAATACGCCTGATTAGAAAATAGGCGGCAAGAAAAAGCAGCAGTATTGTCATCCAGTCGGCCCAATCATCCGGTATTGCTGTCCAGTACCATTCAAACCTCGATTCTTCCCACAAAACAATATGCCCGCTGAACCAGATGGGAACAATAACCAGACATGCGTGGAATATGTAACGCAGAGTTGTATAAACCGGTCTTTGGATAACCGCTTTATGGAGAGGAAAAAAAGAAAGTATAAAGTTTTTTAAAAAATAAAGCGGTTTGAAATCTTTTCCCTTGCCGCTTTTTATTATTGAATAGAAAAAGAAGGCAATCCTTAGTATAATCCCTATAATAAGGAGGTAAAAGACAATCTGTAATAAAGGGCCCTCCACAAAGTAATCAAAATCCATCTTGCACTATTCTCCCGTTTTTACACTCGACTATACGAGACTTTTGCAAAACACTCCCTTTTGCTCAATTTCTGTGTCAGGCTCAAATTTTGGCACTTTAGTGAAGCTTCAGCGCTATCCTCGATCCGCCTCAGGCGGACCTGTGGTTAAAATTATCGCCTTCCTTGAACTTGAACAAAATTGAGCATTTTTCAAAGGTCTCTATACTTGATGAATTCGTAAAAATTCGAATTCATACTTTGTATTCCGGCAAGGCTTAAAAGTTCATTATTATGAACTGTTTAATAAGGGAGCTATATCAAATTCCCATTTTTGTCAAGGATAAACAACTTTTTCAAAACACTGCAATACGTGTTTCAAGTAATATAAACAAAATTGCTATTGACAAGCTCCGGCAGAACGCTGTAAAATGTCATAAAAAAAGTTCAATATGGTGAACAATGGCAGTAAAATATCAAGCTCCAATAGTAAAAAAGGCATTTCAAATATTAAGGCTCATTTCCGACTCTGAACATGGATTGCGGATAAGTGAACTTTCAAGAGATTTGAAAATAAGCAAAAGTACTGTTCACGGAATAGTATGTGCATTAGAGGAGTTGGGTGCCATTACCAGGGACTCTTTGACAAAGAGATTTTCACTCGGTTTTACCCTCTTTGAATTGGGCAGATCTGCTTATTCGAAGATCGATATAAAAGATGTGGCAAGACCTTTCATGGCAGATCTCATGGAAAGAACACAGGAATCTGTGTTTCTTGGTGTCCGAAACGGTGAGCATGTAACCGTCCTGGATATAGTTGAGTCTATGCACGACCTTAAGATTACTTCTCCCATCGGATCGACTATACCTTTGTTGGCCGGAGCAACCGGCAAAGTCTTTCTGGCATCCATGGAAGAGAAACGGGCATTAGAAATCATCAAGTCAAGAGGACTTCCAGAGTATACCGTACATTCCATCACAAATCCTAAGCTTTATCTTAAGGAGATAAGGGATGTAAAAGAAAAAGGGTATGCCACAGATAATGAAGAGTACATCTCGGGAGTAAGCGCAGTAGCCGCACCCGTTAACGGGAAAGGCCTTTTGATGTCGGCTATCTGGGTTGTAGGTTTTACTGCAAGCTTGGATGATAATAAAATGATAACCCTGGCAGAAGAGACAAAGGAGGCGGCGCAAGCCATAAGCCGCAGTGTCGAGCAGCAACCTGCGGAATGACTTTACCCCTTACATTTTATCGGCTTTGTCTTTACTTTCTGCAGAACCTCGCTTAACCTCCCAATATTTTACATAAGTAGTTATTCATAGTAATTTTAAAAGATAGGATCATCTCCCAAAGAGTTGGTCGATTGATCAGGGGTCAAGGGTTCGAGTGAAAATGACCGAAAAACAAATACATACAGAAAATTTCCCTGACTCTTGATACAGTCTTTTTATATAGACATACTTTGAAAATATTAAGGAGTAAGGGCAGAGAAGACGCAAGTGTTTATGTCATCTGTATCAAGCCGTTTGCATTCACTTGAACCCTTGACCCCTTGAATCCTAGAACCCTCTTCTCCAACTAATTTGGAGAAGAGCCAAAAGATATTGTTGTAATGGAGCTGTGCAAAAGAAATGGAAGTAAATGAATTTGAATTACTAAGTGTTGGTGTAGATGTAGGAAGCTCAACAAGTCATCTGGTATTCTCCAAACTGTTACTGAAAAAGGATGCGAAGTCTCCGACTCGTCGGTTTATCATTCAGGATAGAAACATAATTTTTGAGGGAAGAATCATAGATACACCTTTATTGAACGATGATACGATCGATATAGCCAAATTAACTGATTTTTTTAAACAAGAGTATAAGCACGCGG
Source organism: Deltaproteobacteria bacterium (assembly GCA_030638575.1). Lineage (GTDB taxonomy): Bacteria > Desulfobacterota > Desulfobacteria > Desulfobacterales > JAUWMJ01 > JAUWMJ01. The sequence continues at coordinate 5,646 of DAOWEJ010000032.1, forward strand.
GAATAAATCCTGCTGATGTTCAAACTGGTGCGGTCATAATAACCGGAGAGACAGCCAAAAAGCAAAATGCGGAGGAAATCGTAGAGATATTATCCAATGATGCAGGAAAATTTGTTGCGGCAACAGCAGGGCCGAATTTCGAAGGCGCCATCGCGGCTATGGGATCCGGTGCGAGAGATAGATCTAAAAAATACAACAAAACAATACTATCCTGTGACATCGGTGGAGGAACTTCTAACATTGCCATATCGGCAAACGGCGAAGTCATATCTACAAGTTGTGTCTCTGTGGGAGGAAGACTGATTGCCTTAGATTCTAAAGAAAATCTTTTGCGCATCGCCGATCCTGCAAAAACAGTCATGAAACATCTTGGCATGGATTATCAAATTGGAGATCGAATTCCGAAAAAGGATATTGATAAAATAGCAGAAACGTTTGCACAAGTATTAATCGAGGTAATTACGGGGCAGCCTAATTCTCTTTTAGCCGGAAAGTTAATGATAACAAATAACCTTAAATTTACAAACAGCATAGATGAGTATACATTTTCAGGAGGTGTCGCGGAACTGATATATGGTGGTAATGGCACTTACAACGACATGGGGCAAATTTTAGCCGATAAAATTAATTCGCTGGCACCTCAATTAACTTCTCCGGTTATAGAGCCGTTAAACAAAATTAGAGCCACTGTCATTGGAGCAGGCGCACACTCGCTATCAATTTCCGGCTCATCAGGATTCATGGATGATAAACTTAAATTTCCCATGATAGATGTCCCTGTAATAAAGGTGGATATAGAGAAATCAAAGTTAAGTATTCAGCACGTTGTGTCAAAGATAAAATTATCATTTCAAAGATTTGATTTAGAAGAAGGAAAAGAAACTGTAGCATTATATTTTAAGGATCCGGTAAGGAATTCTTATCCTAAAGTAGAATTATTTGCAAAATCTATTGAAGCGGCTCTTCCCAATTCAATTGATAATAAAATACCCATTATTTTAATCTTTGAAAACGATATTGCCTGTAGCGTGGGGAATGTAATCCGTCGAGAAACCGGCCTGAAAACTAACTTGCTGACACTGGACGAATTGGATCTTAAAGAAGGAGATTGGGTCGATATCGGTGAACCGCTGGTTGGTAATCAAGTATTTCCGGTTACTGTTAAATCTCTTGTTTTCAATAGGTGATGAATTCTAAAAGCCGAATTTACCACAGAGACCACGGAGCTCACGGAGATAACTATTTAATAAAATAAGTTATTCTCTGTGTTCTCTGTGAGCTCAGTGGTGAAAAAATAACTTTTACAAAGCCATCAAGAAGTTATGACTTCAAATGGTTATATTCCTTTTCCAGGATAGAAACGCAAATAGACCAAAAAGGTAAATCGTTGACATAATAAACGATATTGCAGTACCGATGTAAATTCCCCAAATAGGATAGGTTTTATAAACAGAAAGTGAATATACTATCAAGGCTCCAAGCCCCACCGGAAAGTTCTTGATAATTGTATGTACATGTTCCTTATCATATGAAATATGAACAATTAAAATTAACGGGAACAGCGTAATAGGAAAAGCCGAAAAAAGGCCCGCCCATTTCACACCAACAAGTTTTGCAGCAGATGTAATCAGAATAACTATAGAAGCTGCGAGGCCTGCTCTTGCAAAAATCACCTTGTTGCTTAACGATATTTTTTTATCAATCTTAACATTTTCGATACTCCTAAAAAGAAAAATAAATAAAATGAGTGAAATGAGTGTAAGGGCAATTATTGAGGGTTTGTTGAGATTAAAAAGCCGCAATAGATATGAAATAAAAAAATACCCAAAAATAGAAAAGACGGATGAGATTAATACGCTAAAGCGAGTAAAATGCCGTGATGTTGTGTAATATATGTACACAAACGATTGAGAAGCAATTAATCCCAAAAGCGTGTAAAATGCACTTTCCGATGCAAAGTCAGGATTTATCTCAAGTCCATAAAAAAACAGCGTGATAGCTGCTCCCAGAGGATACCCTGCTATAATACCGGATATCCTCGGGCTTACTTTCTCTGCTACTATCGAGAGCGTCACAACCATTGCCATTGCAACGAATATTTTAATAAAAAAAATCAGTACAGGCATTTTTCTTTAAGAATGCTCCTGATTAGCTGTTTCAATACTGCTTGCCGGGCGGGTATTGGCATTAACTCCATGCGGTGGTTTTGTGTTTTCCTTTTGACACATATTTTTAGCGTAACTACTCACGTAGTCAGGCTGAAGCTGTTTAGACTGAAGGCTGAAGGGGTCAGAAGAATACGATTGCCGTATTTTGGCGGAATGTGATTCTTGCACCAAACATGGCTTCAAAATGCGCTTTTTCCTAACAGTCTTCAGTCTTCAGCCTATCCACCTGAGTAGTTACTTTTTAGCTTCAATTCCAATCGATCAGAATAAGACCGATACTGATCCGATTGACATCATGGTCGTAATCCAGCAGGCTCTCGCCGTAACCTTTGAAGTACTGGATATAAACACCGATCTTCTTAGAAAGCGGAAAACTCCATTCAAGCTGCAGGGCACCTCGATTTTTATCTGTTTGAAAGTTGTTACGCAACATCACCCCGAACCTGGTATTTTTCCACAGATAATAGCCCCAGATCTCACCGGGCCCCATATAATCACTAATATCAGGATTGTCATCGTCTTCTGAACTCTCGGGAATCCGGTACCACGCCTTTAAGAGCAGGGTGAAATCGCCTCTCTCGAAACCCATGTTCCCCACTATCCGGTTCCAGCTCCTGGAGAGGGGTTCTGAGCGGCCGTTGGATTGATGATTAAAGCCGACATTGATTAAGCGGCATTCCATCCACCGGAAATCATAATTCGTGCGAAAATTGAGCAGAAACTCCGGTTCATAATTGGTCTCACGAAAAGGGGCGGAGTCATCAAAGTTGTAAAGCTGCCAGAACGACTTCTGTGTATATCCAAACCAAAGGTCCATATCTTTGTCGAAGATATCCTGCCATAGATTGATTTTCAGACTTATTTGAAACTTGACTTCGGTTTCCTCGACATCCATGTCCGGGGAAGCCTCCTGTATGGGCTCTTTGTTCGGCGAATTGTTATGTGCAAAAGGCAGGATGTAATTAGATCGATGGGGCATGAAGGAGTATTTACCCCGCGGCATTTTTTTATCCAGCTCCCATAGTTTAGTAAGATAGGAAACCTTCTTGGGGTCGGCAATTTTATCATAGCATTTAAGCCGTTTTTCATCATTTTCGATCTTTAAACAGTCAGCCAGCCCGTGTTGATCGTCCGCTCTTATATTGGTCGCCAGAATGACGAGGACCAAAAAGATAAAGATGAAGTTTATTGAATATTTCAATAGGTCAACTCTATAAATTTTCACGAGTTCTCCTTAATATTTTGTAATCGTTCATAGGTTCAAAGTTCATAGGTTCAGGGTTGCTTTTTTTGTCAGTCCATAGATCTTGCGAGTCAGCTCTCTGGCCAACTGCCATGCCTCAATATCCTCAAATCGTTCTATTCTCATGCCTTCTCCAGTCAGAGATTACGAATTCCTGCCGGGATTCAGATTAGTGTTGAAAACCAACAACCTTTGAACCCTGAACCTTTGAACCAGTTAACGGCTTCATTATTTTTATACCCACAAATTACTCTTTGATGAATCCCTAAAAAGTCCTTAAATAAGCGACGGATGGCTAAGTAAAAAGGCTCATATACAACGCGTAGTGGTTTTTCAGAAACGAGACTATACATATAGTATGTCGAGTTCCTGAAA
>DAOWEJ010000045.1 GCA_030638575.1 Deltaproteobacteria bacterium
AATTACAGATCTTGCTTTAATCTGTTTAATGGTTTCACCATTTGAAAAATTCCATATTGATTCAAAAGAATGAAACGGGGCTCTCTCCAGCAGTTCTTGGTATTCATTGTTTAGAGTTAGATAAGGCCTTTCAGTGCGGGAGATATTTGAAGAGAGATCTTTTTTGGATTTCATTACTTTCGTCTCAATTTATCTATCAGAAATTTACAAACTCGTTATGAGGTAAACTTGAGGCATAGGGCAATTATATTTAAGAACGGCTGAAACTCGCCCACTTGTCCGCCTCAGGAGGATAAGTGAACGTAAAGAAAGAACTTAGAGCAATCCTTTCATAAAAAGCCGGCTTACGCCGGCATTGTCCGATTCATAGAAAATGTTATTTAAGTTGTCGTTCTTTCTTAATCCGCCTGAGGCGGACTAATACCCTCAAACAGTCAGCCATTTTAAATCTAATTGCCCTATGCCTCAAGTTGCTTTTTGAGTTTGTAAATTTCTGATCCATAGAAATTTGAACTTGCAGTATCGTTTAATCTAAAGGCAATGCCTATCCGTCGGCAATATTACGCAAGGCAACCTGTTCAATAATGTCCGCAGCCTTTTCTGCTCTGCTGAAGACATCTACCATGGCGACATATTTTTTACCGTTACGTTGCCATTCATCCTTTTTTTTTGAAGTCAGCATAAAGGCCAGAAGTCGATTCAATGTTTCCTGTTTAAAAGGAGAAGGTATGATTTCTCCCGAACCGGCTCGTTCAATATGGAAGCTGAAACCACAGACATCAGTTGTAAGCACAGGCAATCCCGCAGCCATCGACTCTATTAATACTGTCCCCGTATTTTCCAAGCGAGCTGGATGAATCAACAGATCGGCTGCCGTAAAAAACCGATGAATATCTTCTCTTCCGCCGATGAAACGGATCTGTGCACTGACACCCAGCAGCCAGGCTAACAGTTTATAGGGTTTTGCGTTACCTTTGCCTACTACCAGTAAAACCGTTTTTTTTCTAATTTCGCTTGGTAATGCGGATACTGCTCGTATTGAACGATCAACCCCCTTAGTTTTAAATCCGGAGCCCGCTATTAAAGCAACGTATTTATCTGAATCGATATTCAATTCACGACGAAGTTCATTCCGTATTTCCATAGCATTGGGAGGTGCCAGGCGGTCTTTTGATATTCCCGGCGGCAACAGATGAAATCTTTGTTCAGGAGTATCATAGTGATCGATGAAAAATGTTTTTTGCTGTTCGGATAGCAGCAAAATTTGAGTCTTTGAGAGTTTGCCGAAAACTGCTCTTTCAAGTCGTAAGTAACTCCTGCAGCGCTCGGTTAATCGATATAAAAAACTTCTTTCGTGGGCTTTGACGGCGAAACATGTATCTGCAGCATAATATACATCGAGTCCGGGCATTTTATTAAATCCTACAATGGTATCATAGTTATTTGCGGATGTAATTTCATTTAGTTTTTGAGCGAGAGATTCACGTTGCCGGTGATGTGTAAAGCCTTTGATGGAAACTAACGAAACGCGGAAACCATTAGGTATTTCTCCCTGCCATGAAGTTGTAAATATAGCTACTTCATGGTTGCGAGACATACAGGCTTTAGCTATTTTTAAAAAATTATTCTGCTGCCCACCAAAAGGAAAATATTTAAAAAGACAGAATGCAAATTTCATTATTTACCTTATAGGGATTTTAAAAAAAGTCTTAAAAACTTTTAACCGTTAAATTTGATGCTTTCGTAAAAAGTCGGAAAATATCCCTTTTCGTTATTTCGGCGGAAGCTGGAATCCTGTTATATCAAACGGTTACAGCTTGTCTGGACTCCGGTTTTCACCGGAGTGACGACTTTTTACGAATTCATCAATGTTATAACACGAAATAATATTATAAGTTTCGGAGTTTTTCTTTCTATCCGGAATATTGCATGAAAGATGAAAAATTTCCAGAAAAATCCGACGAAAAAGCTACTGCCCGATATCATTTTAATAAATAATGCCTTTTTTTAAACTTGCTAAACTTAGCTTTAGTTGGTATTTAATCAGTTTATTAAGAGGAGTATTAATTCAGCCTATTGAAAAATATGCCCAAATGAGCATTCGGATAATCAAGCACTTAGACATCTGAGTGCCGGATTATCTGAATACGGTTTTTCAACACACTGAAATGTTACTAAGAGGAGAATATTCTATAATCATTCTATAAACTTCAAATTTGTTCATAGAGGTAATAAATGGAACAGATACGGGATATTGTTTTAAAATGTCTTGATAATTATGAGGATGATGACAGGCTTATAGAAGAACTGAATCGCATTATTGAAAAAGAAGGAAAAAAGTCCTATCCGGCAATTTTTCATGTTTTAACTAACCTTGAAATAGAGCCTGAAGAAGCAGGGGAATGCTGGAGTGAAATAGTTGCACATTATAAAAGCTTAGTTTCTATTTTGGGTCGTAAGGTAAGTTTGAGAACCGCTATCTGTGATTATTTTTGTTCCATACACAGGTCATTAAAAAATCCCAAAGTTGTTGAAATCCATATTTTTGAGAAAGCAGTTAAGGCTTCCAGATTTGACAGCCTTACAGGCCTTTTTAACCGGCAGTCTTTTGATGAGACGCTTGATCGGGAAATAAACCGTGCAAAACGGCATGGCAAGGATTTATCCATTTTATTTTTTGATCTTGATGACTTTAAAGAAATTAATGATTCTTTAGGGCATCAAGCCGGTGATGAGGTTTTAAAGCAGGTTGCTAAAATTATTTTAAATAAAAAGAGATCTGAAGACTTTGCCGCGCGATATGGCGGTGAAGAGATAGTAATTATATTACCTGAAACAGGGAAGGTTGATGCGCTGGTGCTTGGGGAAAGGATTCGTCAAAAAATTGAAAAAATGGAACTCGATTACAAGGGAGATACCATAAAATTGACGATAAGCGGGGGGCTTGCTTCTTTTCCTGTGAATGCAACCGATTCAGCAAATTTATTGAAATGTGCTGATAATGCACTTTATAGGGCTAAGGGTTCAGGAAAAAATAATATTTCCTTTTTTTCCCAGGATAAACGGCGATATCTGCGTATTGAGTTTGACGAAGAGGTTAAAGTAAGGGAACTAGGTTTTGATAATATACAGACCCTGACAGGGAAAGGTAAAAATATATGCTTTGGAGGAGTTCTTTTTGAAAACGCCTATCCGCTGATAATAGGAACCAAGGTACAGCTTCAAATACCTCACAACCATCAAAAGCCTTTATTTATTATCGGAACTGTTGTTCGTGTGGAGACTTTTGGTCCTAAGCAGTATGATGTAGGAGTATCAATATCATCCCTTGAAATGGATAAAAACATAAAAAATGAGATTTCAAGATGGCTTCAGCTCAAGAGGAATGATTTGCAGGCAGTTGCCGATAAGCAAGGTTGAAACACCTCGATTTTTAGGGTTAGAACAAATCGCTTCCTGACGCTGCTGCGTTGATGGAATTCAGATTATGGAGGATCTAATGACGATAAATAAAGAACTTTTAGATATCCTGGCATGCCCCAAATGCAAAGGGGATATTTATTTGAATGATTTAAAAGACGGACTTATCTGCGATAACTGCAAGCTGCTGTATGAAATTAAAGACGATATTCCTATCATGTTGATTGATGAAGCAAAGCCAATAGAGACATGAGCCTGCCTCAAGTACCGAAACCTGCAAAGCTGGTTATTGGCCTTTTTATGAAAGAAAAGGGCCTTATTGAAAAAGTGACAGTTGAACTCACCGAAAATTTCGGTTCCATTGACGTGGTAAGTACGTGGTTTCCGTTCAATTATACAAGTTATTACGAGTCTGAGATGGGCGCTCCGCTATTCAGGAGGGTTCTAACCTTCAAAGAGTTGATTAAACAAAGCGCGCTTGCCCATATAAAGAACATAACCAATGAGATAGAGTTGAATTATTCTAAGGAAAGTGGACGCCTGGTCAATATTGATCCGGGTTATATGCTGCAAGAAAGATTTGTCCTTGCGACGGGGAAGAATTTTGCTCACAGGATCTATATCGGCAGGGGCATTTATGCAGATTTAACCCTGATTTATACAAAAGGTTCGTTTAAGAAGCTGCCGTGGACATATCCTGATTACTGTGACAAAAATGTGCTGTCTTACCTTATGCAGGTTCGTGAAAAATATGTTGCTGATTTAAAGAAGATGGCATCGTAAAAAGTCGAATTCACCATCAAAAATACATCCGGGACATATAAAAAATGATAAAAAGCATGACCGCATTTGCCAGGGCGGAAAAGGTAAAAGGAAACCTTACGACAGTTATCGAAATTCGGTCATATAACAGCAGATATCTCGACATCTCTTTGAGAGTTTCTCCCGGATACCTTCTTTTAGAGGACAGGATAAAGGGGCTTATTTCAGAAAAGGTAGCAAGGGGCCGCATAGAGATGAATGTGAAAATCAGAGAAGGTTCCGATGACATACTTGTCTTTAATATTGATGCTCCCAAGGCAAAGGCCTACCGTGAAGCTCTTATACAGCTTAAAGATATATGCAATATTAATACCGAAATTTCTTTAGATCTTTTGGTAAGTGGTGGTGGCATTATTATGCCTGCTGAAACTGAAAAAGATATTGATGCCTGCTGGCCTGCTATTAAGGATTGTCTTGCGAAAGCTATAAACGATCTTGATGAAATGAGGATGCGGGAAGGAGATTTTATTGCGGGTGATATTGCAAAGAGGCTTGAATATATTGAAAGTTGTCTTGTTCAAATAGAAGGTAAGTCTAGTGATCTTTTGATTCATTACCAGCAGCGTCTAAAAGAACGAATCGGTTCTTTAACAAAAGGGATAGCAGAGATAGATCCTGGCCGTGTTGCCCAGGAAGCAGCTTTTCTTGCTGACAGGAGCGATATTTCCGAAGAGATTGTAAGGGCAAAAAGCCATATAAAACAGTTTCGTAATATTGCAGATTCAAAGGAATCTTCAGGCCGCAAACTTAATTTCCTGCTGCAGGAGCTTAACCGCGAGTTCAACACCATGGGATCTAAAACTGAAAAAGCAAACCTGTCCCATATTATTGTTGATGTTAAGTCAGAGCTGGAGAAGATAAGAGAGCAGGTTCAAAACGTTGAATAGAATAAGCCAATTTAAAAACGTCCCCTTTCGAAGTCTGCGCTTACCTGTCCAATATCTGCGTCAGGCTCAAATTTTAGCACTTTAGTGACACGAAGTGAAGCATCAGCGCTAACCTTCAGCGCTATCCTCGATCCGCCTCAGGCGGATCGTCTTCCTTGATCTTGAACAAAATTGGACATTTTGAAACTGCCTCAGAATGAAATGGAATAGCAGGCAGATAAGTGAGGAGTAAAAAATATGGAACAGAGTCTGCTCAATATCGGATTTGGGAGTACTGTTGTAGCTGATAGGATTGTTTCGATTGTATCACCAAATTCCGCTCCAATGAAGCGTCTAAAGGATGAAGCTAAAAATGATAAACGCCTTATAGATGCAACACATGGCAGGAGAACCCGTTCAATAATTATCATGGACAGCAATCATATTGTTCTTTCAGCAATACAGGCAGAGACGATATCACAGCGATATTCTATGCTCGGGGAAGCTCAATAAAGAATAATGAATGATAAGGAAAAGAGCCGGTTCTGTTTTAAGCCGGTAATGATGATAGAAGACGGCCGCGGCCGTCTTTTTATTGTTTCTGCGCCTTCCGGTGCCGGCAAGACAACCCTTTGCAGTGCAGTACTTGACCGGTTTTCAGACTTGCTATATTCCGTGTCATATACAACAAGAAAACCACGCAGTGGAGAGCGAAACGGAATAGACTACAATTTTATTAAAAAAGAAGATTTTAAAAAACAAATTAAAGCCGGGAAATGGGCTGAATGGGCCGAGGTCCATGAAAATTATTACGGTACCAGTGCAGAATTTATAGATAACGGGCTGGATTCAGGACGTAATATCCTTCTTGACATAGATGTTCAGGGCACAATTCAGATCCTTGAACGATATCCTGAAGCAATTACTATTTTTATTATGCCCCCGTCAGTTAATGCCCTCAGGCGCCGTCTGGAATTAAGAGATACAGACAGCAAAGAAATTATTGACAGGCGTCTTAAGAACGCAGAGGTGGAGATGGCAAAGAAAGATCTTTACCATCATGTAATTTTAAACGACCTACTTTCGGATGCTATCAAGGAGCTCGTAGCTATTATTGAAAACTATCGATCAAAGTAATCGTTCACGGGTTCAAAGGTTCAGGGGTTCAAGGTTGCATTCTTGTCCCTGGAGTCCATCAAACAGCAGAGCCAGCTGGAGCGAAGCGAAAATCCCGTTGAAAGCGGGGCAACAAGCAACCAGAAACTAGCAACAAGCAACGAGCAACAAGCAACCAGTATCCAGGCAAAATGAAAACTGAAATTCTATATGGAATCCATCCTGTTTTTGAAGCTATTAAGGCGGGAAGGAGAAAAATTATTGAAATTTATATTTCAGAAGATAAAATTTCAAGACGAATTGACAGCGTTGTAAAATTCGCCGAAACAGAGAAACTTCCAGTAAAAAAGATAAAGGTCGCCAAACTAAAATCTATTGCAGGGACAAATAAGCATCAGGGTATAGCAGCAAAGGTCAGCTCTTATATAATGGCTGATCTTTCAGATATTCATGGCGGTACAGTCACTGAAGATAAAAGCCGATTTTTGCTGCTTCTCGATAATATGCTCGATCCCCATAATCTTGGTGCAATAATCAGAACTGCGATAGGTGTCGGAATAGACGGCATTATCATCCCAAAAGACAGATCCGCTTCGCCATCACCTGCTGTATCCAAGGCATCTTCCGGAGCCCTTGAACATGTTCGTTTGATGCAGGTTAAAAACATTGTCAGTACAATAAAGATCTTAAAAGAAAAAGGTATGTGGGTTGCAGGGCTGGATAAAGAAGCTGCCGATTCTATTTTTTCAAAAGATTTGACCGGTTCAGTTGCCATTGTTGTCGGAGGAGAAGAAAAAGGGATTCGTCCCCTTGTGAAGAAAAATTGCGATTTTTTAATTTCCATTCCTCAAATGGGACATGTAGATTCTTTAAATGCTTCTGTAGCAGCAGGAGTAGCGATGTACGAAGTATTCAGGCAAAGGGAAATCGAAAAAAAAGAGTAAAAGTAACATTTGATGAACTCGTGAAAAGTCAGGAAAACACTTTTACAAAATGTTTTAAGTTTTAGGTGTTAAGTTTTAAGTATATGATAAAACAGATAATTACATTAACCTAAAACCTAAAACTTAACACCTAAAACCTGATGAATTCGACTTTTTACGAATTCATCAAAATTAATACAACTAAAAAATATTTTCGATATGAGAAAAAAGGCCAGAATAATAAAAAGAAGTGACGGAACTTTAGATGTACCTGAAACTCCCATAATTCCGTTTATAGAAGGGGACGGGACAGGTCCTGACATCTGGCGGGCAACAAAAATGGTAATTGCTGCCGCTGTAAGGGCTGCATATGCAGGAAAGAGAGAGATAACCTGGCTGGAGGTTTATGCCGGGGAAAAAGGACGAAAAAAGACAGGTCAATGGCTGCCTGGTGATACTCTCGATACAATTAAAACCCACGTGGTCGCCATAAAGGGCCCGTTAACCACGCCGGTTGGAAAGGGGATAAGAAGCATAAATGTGGAGATACGAAGAAAGCTCGATCTTTACGCTTGTGTGCGTCCAATAAAATATATTAACCCTGTTCCGAGTCCTGTGAAGAACCCTGAAAAGATTGATATGGTTGTCTTTCGAGAAAACACTGAAGATCTATATGCCGGCATTGAATGGGAATCCGGAACCGATGAGGCCCAAAGGGTCATATCTTTTTTAACAGAGAAGATGGGAGCTGTACTGCCGGAAAAGGCAGGAATCGGTATTAAGCCCATAAGTGAAAAAAACACAAAACGGCTGGTGGCAAGCGCCGTTTCGTATGCAATTGAAAACAATCTTCCCAGTGTTACCCTGATGCACAAGGGGAACATTATGAAGTTTACAGAGGGTGCTTTCAGCAAATGGGGTTATGAAGTCGCCGTCGAAAAGTTTAGCGACAGAACCATCACGGAAGAGCAGCTTTATGAGTCATATAACGGAAAACGACCGGAAGGGAAGGTCATCATTAAAGATCGTATTGCAGATATGCTTTTTCAGCAAGTACTCTTAAGACCTGATGAATACCATGTTATAGCCACGCCGAATTTAAACGGTGATTTTATATCCGATGCACTTGCAGCTCAAGTAGGCGGGCTGGGCATGGCACCTGGTGCAAATATAGGTGATATGTGTGCTGTTTTTGAAGCAACCCACGGAACAGCACCCAAGTATGCGGGTTTGGATAAAGTTAATCCGAGTTCATTGATACTCTCCGGCGCAATGATGCTTGATTACATAGAGTGGAGAGAGGCAGCAGCACTTATACGAAAAGGACTTCAAGCCACCATAAAAGAGGGTACAGTCACTTACGATCTGGCCCGTCAAATCAAAGGGGCAAGTGAGATAAAGTGCTCAGAATTTGCAAGAGGGATTGTTAATAATATAGATCATATAACTCAAGGAAGTTTAGCCGACTTTTGACTTGTTTTAAACTCAGAGAAAAAAAAGAAGAAACACACCAGACGCGCAAACCATACCTGGCAGAACGCAATTTATTTTCCAGGATAATCAGCGCTTTTAAAGAGGCGCTTTTTCCGACAAAGTGCCTGGTATGCGGATCTTTCTTCCACCCTGCCCAAGGTAAAAGGGTTCGTTTGCAGGAGAAAAAATTCAGCGTCAAAGTTTCCATGAATTGCAGCAATGGAGGAGCTTACAAAGAAAGGTCTGCGGCTTCTTCTTTAAAAGAGAAATTTCGCTTTGACAGGCTTTTTACCCCTTTTTTATGCTCCGCCTGTCTGGCCGGTTTTGCACCTGTTGAATCCCCGATTTGCATAAGTTGCGGCATTATGTTTAAAAGCAGGGAAGGGGACGATCATTTTTGTGGTGATTGTATCAAGCTTCCTAAAAAATTTAAAACAGCACGAGCGCCCGGTATCTATGACCAGGCACTTATGAGAGCTATCCATTGTTTCAAATATAAGGGAAAAATTCAGCTGGCAAGGCCTTTTGGAGCACTTCTCTTTGCCTCTTTCCTTAATTTATGGGATATAAGGGATATAGATATGGTTATTCCTGTACCACTTCACATGAAAAGATTAAGAGATAGAGGATTTAACCAGGCTTATCTTCTTGTTAAAAACTGGAAAGCACTTGCCATGGATTTGAATATTGAATGGCATGATATTACTATTGACAGGTGTGCTCTTGTCAGAAACAAATGGACAGAACCGCAGACAGGATTGGGTCGCAAAAAACGGATAAAAAACATAAAAAATGCATTCAAAGTTGATGATCCTTCTAAAATTGACACTAAACGGATACTTGTTGTAGATGATGTTTATACTACAGGGGCAACCGCAAACGAGTGCGCAAAGGCACTGTTAAAGAGCGGCGCAAAGAGTGTTGATGTGCTTACTTTAGCGCGGGCCATGTGATTAATGAATACACTATCAAAAGTCATAAAGGTAAAAGATATTATACCGAAGGTGTCCGCCCTCCAAAAGGCCGGGAAAAAAGTTGCCTTTACCAATGGTTGTTTTGATATCTTGCACGTCGGGCATGTACGTTACCTTTCTGCAGCCCGGTCCGAGGGAGATATTCTGGTGGTGGGATTAAATTCCGATGAATCTGTAAGATCTATAAAAGGACCAAAAAGGCCGATTGTAAGCCAGGCCGAAAGATCTGAGGTTCTTTCGAGCCTGTGGTGTGTCGATTATATTGTCTTATTCCATGAGCCGGATCCTTTTAAGCTAATTCAAGCAATTGGACCTGATTTACTTGTTAAAGGGGATGACTGGGCGGAAAGAGATATAATAGGGGCGGACTTTGTTAAGGCTAAAGGGGGCAAAATACTGCGGGTTCCGGTGGTTTCCAGTGCTTCCACATCCAGGATAATAGAAAGAATCGTTAAGAGATACCGGTGATAGCTCATAGCTGACAGCTGATAGTTCCGTCCCACTGCAAACGGTATTAAATGATTAAAAATCCTTTTTTCCTGTGAGCTCAGAGCTTTGAGCTATGAGCTGTTCATACAATCCAGTATCATTGAAAGGTTTAGCGCCATTTCACAGAAATATATTACGAGGTATGAACTTGATATTGACAAATAAAGGCGGCATTTCATTTTTCCAGTTTCCGAATCTTGCCCGATTTTCAGATGTCTGGCATGGAATCTTTACAAGGAAAAACGGTCACAGCAAGAAGCCTTACAGGAGCCTTAATACAAGTTACAGCAATGGTGATGACAGCAGAAACGTGAAACTCAACAGGCAAGTTATTTCAAAATTCATAGACAACAATGAACTCACTTTCGCAAGACAGGTCCATGGGACAAAAGTGTTGGTATTTACAAAAGAGAATTTTCATTTAAAAAAGACAAATTCAGAAAACCTGCCTGAAGGTGACGCCATGATAACCGACATTAGGAACAGGTTTCTTGTCGTGCAGGTGGCAGACTGCCAGTCTGTATTCCTGTACGATCCCAACAGGCAAGTGGTTGCAAATGTCCATTCAGGATGGCGTGGAAGCATAAATAATATAATAGACCGGACAATAAGAGTTATGGCAATGGAGTTTGGTTCATCTCCTGAAAATATTATTGCAGGCATCAGCCCTTCCCTTGGCCCGTGCTGTGCAGAGTTTGTCAACTATAAAAAGGAGATTCCACAAAACTTCTGGGAATACAAAGATGATTTAAATCGTTTTGATTTCTGGGCTATAAGCTGTAAACAGCTTTGTGATTCAGGGGTCTTAGAGGAAAATATATTTTCAAGTAAAATGTGCACAAGGTGCAATACTGATTTATTTTTTTCCTATCGAGGCGAGGGGACTACCGGCAGATTCGCTGCTGTTATAGGACTAAAATGATTATGAGCTTAGCAACATCATGTGGACAATTTGTTGTCGACCTCAGCCAGCATGTTGTTTTTACGTTGAAAGATGATGTTACGAGTTACGAGTTGGGTGTTGCGAGTTGTAAGAATAGGAAGTAATACTTTTTAATAACCCGTAATCCGTAACCCGTAACTCGCAACAAACGACATGAACCAGCGATCTCGTTATTCGCCGCTTTTGGCAAATTCTTAATAACAATATCTATCATATGTTTCAGGAAAAACTTAAAATCCTGTGGAATAAAAAAGTTGGTCCCGGATATTATAGAATCGGGATTAATTGCCACAGCGGATATTCGAGGACAAAGCCCGGACAGTTTGTAATGCTGCGACTTTCCAGACAGATTGATCCTTTACTTAGCAGGCCGTTTTCAATACACAGATTAATTTTATTAAAAGATCATGCCCGGGGTTTTGAAATACTTTACAAGGTTGTTGGCAAGTTTACTAAAAAACTTGCTACACTGAAAAAAAACGAGTTTATAGACACCCTCGGTCCCCTGGGAAACGGGTTTTCTATTCCGGGAAATATTCAGAACATCTTTATGGTTGCAGGTGGAATCGGAGTCGCTCCAATGGTTTTTCTGGCTTCTTACTTGAAAAATACCGGGGTGGATATTTCCCGATGTCGAATGTTTTTGGGCGGCAGATCAAAAGATGACATTTTGTGCCTTGATTATTTCGATCAGCTTAAAATGGTGGTACAACTGACAACAGATGACGGAAGTGCCGGAGACAAATGCATGGTAACCCAACCTCTGGAAATGGCGCTGGCTGAAAGCCCGCCGGAAATGATTTATGCATGCGGACCACAAGAAATGTTGAAAACTGTGGTCGTCCTGGCGCAGAAGTTTGCCATAAACTGCCAGGTTTCAGTAGAGGCCATGATGGCCTGCGGTTTGGGGGCGTGCCTTGGGTGTGCCGTTGAAACCCAAGGAGCATCAGGTAAATATCTGCACGCATGTCTTGACGGACCGGTCTTTGATGCATTCGCTATTAAGTTGTGACTTAAAAAAATCGTCAAATTAGGCATTGACTTGACGATGATCGTATGTTACGAGGTTTTTTGCTAAAACAGCTCGATACCTTAAAACAAAAGAAGATATTCTTTTTAAATGAAAAGGGAAACCAGACGCTACATAAGGGAACTTGCTTATTACAGCAGTCTGGGTTTTTCCGTATCCCTTTCAATTGTTATCGGTCTTGCCATTGGAGTATATCTTGACAGAAATGTTTTTTATACAACTCCATGGCTAACGCTCATCGGTCTTGGACTAGGGATTGCAGCAGGATATAGAAATATCGGCCTTGCAATAAAGAAGAGCAGAAAGCTCTAATTTTAAAAAGTATCTAATCTATTCTTCCTATACGATGGAAATACAAAAGCGTCTTGTAAAATTTGTAACACATGTAAACTGGATTTTATTCTTTGTTGCGAGCATACTAGGGCTTATTTTTTCACCTCCTGCTTTTGCCAGGGGAATTATTTTTGGGGGCCTGATTGTCACAATCAATTTTCACCTGTTGTCCAGAACCCTTAAAAAGGCGCTTACGCCCACGAAATTATCTTCCCATAATGTGATTATAGCAAAGTATTATATCCGTTTCATTGCAAGCGGGTTTATTATTTTTGTACTCATAGCAAAAAACTATGTTAATCCACTGGCTCTTATTTTGGGTCTTTCTGTTGTAGTAGCCAGTATTACACTCGCAACCATGCGCGAATTAACAAAACTTATTTTCAAGGAGGCGGTTTAAGGATGGAACATCCCTATCTCTTTTTTGTCAAGCTGTTTGAGTTGATCGGTCTGGGCCATTTTGCTCATGCATACCCTCATGTTATATATTCATGGGTTGTTTTGATTATTCTTATTTCTTTTGGCGCTATTGCAGCCAAGGGGATAAGCATGATTCCAACAAAAGGGCAGAATTTCTTTGAAATTGTCATTTCAGGTATCGAAGAATTCATGGTTGATACCGCAGGGGAGGAAAGCCGATGGCTTTTTCCCATTATTGCTACTGTGTTTATCTATATTTTAACATGCAACTTGCTTGGTCTTATTCCAGGCTTTTTCCCTCCGACTGCAAGCATAAACACAACCCTTTCATGTGCTTTAACAGTTGTTGTTTTCACACACATCATTGGTATTAAGTATCATGGTGTAAAATATATTAAACATTTTCTGGGGCCCGTATGGTGGATGAGTCCATTAATAATTATAATCGAAGTTATTGGCCACCTGGCACGGATACTCTCTTTGACCTTTCGACTTTTCGGCAATATGATGGGGCATGAAATTGTTTTAAGTATCCTTTTCGGGCTGGCCGGTGCATTCTTTGCCCCCCTTCCGATAATGGCTCTGGGTATCTTTGTGGCCCTTGTTCAGGCATTTGTATTCTTTTTACTTTCGATCATTTATTTTTCAGGCGCCATGGAACATGCGCACTAAGAAGTTAAATGGTCGAATGAATGAGCGTTTAATTAAATTTTTTAATGGGTTAATGGAAGAAGCCCAACAACAAATCTAATAAAGGAGGTAGGATAGAGTATGGAATTAAAAGCATTAGAGTTTTTTATCGCCTGTGTGACTGCTGCTGGTTTCGGGATTGCAATTGCAGCCTTTGGTTGTGGTATTGGACAGGGTATCGGTTTGAAATCTGCAGTTGAAGGTATTGCCAGGAATCCCGAATCATCAGGTAAGGTTACGGTTACCATGCTGATCGGTCTTGCCATGATCGAATCGCTGTGTATTTATGCGCTGGTCGTTTCACTGATTCTGATCTACGCGCATCCCCAGGCAGCTTCAATTGCCGGGTTGTTTGCTCATTAAAAACGGTTTCAATAAATAAAACAAAACAGGGCTCTTGCTTTTTAATAGCAAAGCCCTGTTTTATTTACAGCACCTTCTGTAAAAATTGGCCTGTATATGATTCCTTAATCATGGTGATTTCTTCAGGAGTGCCGCAACCTACAATATATCCTCCGCCATCTCCCCCTTCAGGGCCTAGATCAATTATATAGTCGGCTGTCTTGATTACATCCAGGTTATGTTCGATTACGATAACCGTATTAGCTGCTTCAACAAGGGTGTTTAGTACATTGAGAAGTTTTTTTATATCATCGGTGTGGAGTCCGGTGGTCGGTTCGTCAAGTATATAGACAGTCTTGCCTGTCCCCCTTTTGCTGAGCTCCCGGGAAAGCTTCACCCGCTGGGCTTCTCCTCCTGATAGAGTTGTAGCCTGCTGACCGATACGGATGTAGCCCAGACCAACGTCTACCAAGGTTTTTAGCTTTACCCTGATATTTCCAATTTTTTCAAAAAAAGCATAAGACTGATTTACCGTCATATTGAGAATGTCAGCAATATTTTTTCCCTTGTATTTAATTTCAAGAGTCTCGCGGTTGTACCTTTTTCCGTGGCACACATCACACGAGACATAAACGTCCGGCAGAAAATGCATCTCAATTTTTATAATTCCATCGCCTTTGCATGCTTCGCATCTTCCCCCCTTGACATTAAAGCTGAAACGTCCGGGCTTATAACCCCGCATGCGGGCTTCGGGAGTCCTTGAAAAAAGTTCCCTTATATAGGTAAAAACACCTGTATAGGTGCCGGGGTTCGAGCGGGGTGTCCTCCCTATCGGGGATTGATCAATGTTAACCACTTTGTCAATATATTCGAGCCCCAGAATGCCTTGATGGGCACCGGCAGATATCCTCGCATAATAAAGCTTTTGGGCAAGAAGACGATACAGGGTTTCAAGGACAAGGGTCGACTTTCCGGATCCTGACACACCGGTTATGCAGATAAAGCTGCTTAAGGGGAATTCTACATCGATATTTTTAAGATTATTTTTTGAAGCGCCTTTTATTATGAGTTTTTCTCCTTGTGACGACCTTCGCTTTGACGGGACTTCAATAGATTTTTTACCTGAAATATACTGTCCTGTTAATGACTTTTTATCTTTTAGAAGTGATTTTGGTGTTCCGGAAAATACAACCTGCCCACCGTTCATCCCTGCCCCGGGGCCCATATCTACTATGAAGTCGGAAGAGAGTATTGTCTCTTCATCATGTTCCACAACAAGCACTGTATTGCCAAGGTCACGCATATGCAAAAGGGTACCGAGAAGCCGTTGATTATCCCTTACGTGAAGTCCGATGCTCGGTTCATCCAGAACATAAAGCACACCTGTTAATTTAGATCCTATCTGTGTTGCGAGGCGAATTCTCTGGCTCTCACCGCCGGAGAGCGTGTATGCCGACCTGTCAAGGGTCAGATAGGAAAGCCCCACGTTTTCTAGGAAGCCGAGTCGCTCGATTATTTCTTTAAGGATTCTTTTGGCGATAACCTTTTTTTTACCCTCGAGTTCCAATCGGCTGAAAAAAAAATGGGCTTTTTCAATAGAAAGCGCAGTTATTTCAAATACGGTATAGCCTCCCATCTTAACAGATCTGCTTGCCCGGTTTAATTTTGCACCATGACACTCGGGGCATGGTTTAAAGTTCATATAGTGCCTGATTTCTTCTCTGGCCTGGAATGAATCTGTTTCCACATAACGTCGTTTAAGCCTGTTAATAACACCTTCAAAGCTTTTTTTATAATTAAAACGGCGATTATTCTGTTCAAAGTAAAATGTGATTTCTTCATTACCTGAGCCGAAAAGAAGAACATTTTTAAAATGATCAGGAAGATCTTTATAGGGTGTATAAATGTCAACGCCGTAATGCATGGTAAGGGCATCCAGAAACTCGAAAAAATGGACGGTATTTCTATTAGCCCATAAGGCAACGGTTCCTTCCCGTAATGAAAGCTCATGGTTCGGGATGATAAGATCAGGATCGAATTCCGTTGTTGATCCGAGTCCGTCACATTCAGGGCATGCGCCCTGGGGTGAATTAAAAGAGAAACTTGCAGGGGTGAATTCCGGATAGCTTATGCCGCAATCTATACAGGCAGCTTTTTCACTGAATAAAATCGGCTTCCGGCCAAGAACATCGACTGTGACCAGGCCATCTGATTGGGACAGGGCAAGTTCCAGAGAATCGGCCAGTCGGTTTTTTATCTTTTCTTTTACAACAAGTCGATCAACAACAACATCGATTGTATGCTTTTTATTTTTGGCCAGCCCGGTAACATCCTCGATATCAAGGGTATTCCCGTCCACACGGACACGTGCGAAACCGTCTTTTTTCAGCCGTTTGAAAAGTTTTTCGAATGTTCCCTTTTGATTCGAGACCAAGGGCGATAAAATAATGATTTTGGTTCCTTCAGGAAGGGACATTACCCTGTCGACAATCTGGTCGAGAGTTTGTGAAGATATCGGTTTGCCGCAAATATAGCAGTGGGGTGTGCCGACCCTTGCAAAAAGGAGCCTGAGATAGTCGTATATCTCCGTAACAGTCCCTACTGTCGATCGAGGGTTATGGCTGGCTGCTTTTTGCTCAATTGCAATAGCAGGAGAAAGCCCTTCAATCATATCGACATCCGGCTTTTCCATGCGTTCTAAAAACTGGCGTGCATATGTAGAGAGCGATTCAACATACCTTCGCTGTCCTTCAGCATAAAGAGTATCAAAGGCAAGTGTCGACTTGCCCGACCCTGAGAGCCCTGTTACAACAATAAACTTATTCCGGGGCAGTTCAACATCAATATTCTTCAGGTTGTGTTGCCTGGCACCCCGTATTATGATTTTATCAGACTTCATAGTTAGTACTTGACTGAAAACTTTTGTTTTCGATTTAAAATTAGAAGCACGCCTATTTAGTGCCTGACCGAAAACTCCTCTTTTCGGTTAGAAATTCGAAGCACGCCCATTTTATAAGATTGGTCGAAGCAATAATACGAATATTTTAATGACAAAAACATCGTATTTCCCACGCCTTGGGCGTAGTTTGTTTTGGTCATTCTGTCATTTGATAGCCGACTTTGCCAGCCTACTCCGCCGTAGTGGCTACGAAGGCCGGATAGTAGCATAGGCTACGACGGCTGAATTTGAATTTGTTTCGCCCAATCTTATAAAATGGGCGGTATTCGGTATTCGGATTTTGTCTGAACGTCACTTTTCAAACAGCGACCCGCCTTAAAACCGGATCACCTGAATGCTCACTTTGGCATATTTTTCAATAGGCTAAATTAATACATATAAATTATTTCCTTTTACTTGTAAATATCGCCTGGCTGGTCGCCATCTTTATAGCTGCAATAAGACTTCCCGGGTTTGCCTTGCCTCTGCCGGCAATATCATATGCTGTTCCATGGTCAACTGAAGTTCTGATAATCGGAAGACCAAGGGTTGTATTCACTCCATCGGTAAAATGAATCATTTTAAAAGGGATAAGTCCCTGGTCATGATACATGCAAATAACAGCGTCATAGAGACCTTTTTGGGCATGATAAAATATTGTATCCGGTGGAAAAGGTCCTGAAACATCAATACCTTTATTTATTGCAAGGTTAATATCAGGAAGTATTATGCTCTCTTCTTCATCTCCAAATATTCCTCCTTCTCCTGCATGGGGATTGAGTCCTGCAACAGCAATTCGAGGATTTTCAAGGCCAAAACGAATTTTTAGTGCGGAGTCCGTAATTTCTATAGTTTGAAATATCTTTTCTTTTGAAAGAGCGGCCGGGACATCTTTTAAAGGAATATGTATTGTCACCAGAACCACCCGAAGTCTGTCACCAGCAAGCATCATGGCAAACTTGGTCGATTTTGTTTTTTCAGCAAGAAGCTCAGTATGCCCGTTATATATAAAGCCGGCCATGTACATTGCCTTCTTGTTTATGGGGCAAGTAACTATTGCATCGATACTTCCTTGCAATGCCATGTCTATTGCCGATGTTATATAGGTTACCATTGCATTTCCCGTTAGTGACGTGGGCTTGCCCCATAATGTATGTTCCAGGTCGAGTTTAGAGCAGTTTATAATATCAATGCATCCGTATTGATATAAACCGGTCTCAGAGCTTTCCACAGCTCTGAGCCTAAGATCGCTTTGCATGCCTCTTTTTACAACTTGCAGCCATCCGATATCACCGATTACAATGGGACGGCATATTTCATAGATTGAAGGATTGATTAGGGCTAAAGGGATGATCTCAGGGCCGACGCCCACGGGATCACCCATTGTTATCCCTATTATGGGGCGGTAATTTATCATATTGGAACCATAAACTCCTGATATTACACAAATATACAAAGAAAAAAGTAACTATTCAGGTTGTCAGGTTCACGGTTCAGGGGTTCACGGTTAGTGATTTGGTGTATTGTAAGAATCGGATGAATTGAGCATTCGATTCGGAATCGAAACTTTCGGAAATATAATATATTGATGACCCGAAAGCATCTCGAATCTGTCTAATTAGCCCATAGTCCTCCGCAACCGGAGCTTTTTTTGTCAGTCAAAACCCTTAAACCCATGAACCGTGAACCGCTGAGCCTGAGTAGTTACAGAATATGTTTTTTATTTTCTCTTCATGTCTGGTAGCAGGAAGAAAAGATTTTCTGCCTCTTCAAACGACAAAACTTTATTATACTACAGATAGAATAAAATTTTTTCAACAAATTCCAACAAATGATTTACTATAAAACGCCTGGCATCAATATTTTATGTTTGCAAATTTATTTTGAAGTAAATTATTTAAAAATAAGAGAAAATAGAAGATAATACAAGATATTTAAAGGTTTATCTTTTTTTATAATTTTGATGATATTAATGGATATGTCTAAAATATTTAAAAAAATCTTAAATATAAAAAAGGTTGTATTTAAAAGCAGTTGCCTGTTTGTCAGTAGATAAAGTAAATATAAACATATAGATACAAATTGTTCATAAGTTGTTCATAATAAGATGCAAAACCCTATTCATTAAGTTTGACACAGATATCATGATGCAGTAAAGAGCCAAAAGCCTTGGTAGCGGCTTTCGAAAAATCTAAGATAAACCTTCCAAAACCGCTTGATTTAGTTGTTATTTGCCGACTTTCTTTTAAAAAACAAGACCTTAATCCCTTTAAATTAAGAAACAAAGTAAGAGCCTTATGAAAGCTTCATGGAATGATATAAAAGCTGCAATTAAGAAACGTATCCCTAGTCACAGTTTTAGAATGTGGATTGAACCTCTGCAATTTGTTAAAGGCGGAGAAGAACGTCTTGTAATCTCTTCTCCAAATTTTTTTTCCAAAAAACGGGTTCAAGATCATTACAGTGCTCTAATCGAAAAGGAGATAAAAAAAACTTTTGGTAAAACCTGCGAGTTTATAATTAAAGTTTCCGGAGGAAACGGTAACTCGCAGGCAAAGACAGATAAAAATCTTCAATTGTCTCTTCCAAATATAGATATACGACCATCCGGCGGATGTTTTCTGAGAAAAGATTTTACCTTTGATCAGTTTGTGGTTGGCGGAAACAATGATTTTGCCTATTCCGCATCCCTGTCGCTGGCGTCGAGAAAAGATACACAGCAGAATTCCTTATTTTTATTATCCAAGACCGGAATGGGTAAAAGCCATCTTTCCCAGGCCATAGGACATCATATTCTGTCCGAGTATCCTTCTGATCGTGTCTACTATATTACTGCTGAAGAGTTCAGCAATGAAATGATTCATGCTTTCAGGCATGATTGCATTGATAAATTCAAAAGTAAATATAGAAACAAATGTGATGTATTGCTTCTGGAAGATGTTCACCATCTTAGCGGCAAAGAGCGTACACAAATCGAGCTTGCCCTGACCTTAGACACACTGTATGAATCGAACAAGAAAATAATTTTTTCCAGTTGCTATCTGCCCGCAGATATTCCTAAACTGAACGATAAGTTGATATCACGTCTGTCATGTGGTCTTATTTCGAATATCGATCCACCGAACTTCAATACAAGGGTTAGAATACTAAAGAAAAAATCGAATGCAAGAGGGTATAATATAAGTAAGGAAGTCACCCAATATTTAGCTTCCGAGCTTACAAATGACGTAAGAC
This sequence comes from Deltaproteobacteria bacterium, assembly GCA_030638575.1. Classification (GTDB taxonomy): domain Bacteria; phylum Desulfobacterota; class Desulfobacteria; order Desulfobacterales; family JAUWMJ01; genus JAUWMJ01. The sequence continues at coordinate 20,014 of DAOWEJ010000045.1, forward strand.
AACTTGAAAGCGGGCTGATTGGCGTTGCCGCCAAATCCTCCCTTTTAGGAGTTCCGGTTGATCTCAGCCTTGCCGCAAGCGTAGTTAAAAACATCATACGTCAGCACAAAACCATAACAATAGATGTCATTAAAAAGCTGGTGTGTAAACATTACAGTATTTCGGTTAATGATATTGTCTCAACTTCCCGCAAGCAAAGTGTAGTGCAGCCAAGGCAGATAGCAATCTACCTGTCGCGAAGGTACACGGATTCATCCTTACAGGCAATTGGGAAAAGTTTCAACAGATACCACGCAACAGCTCTTCATTCAATCAACTCAGTTGAAAGAGGTTTAAAAGAAGATGGAACAATGCAAAAAAAGGTTGATTTCTTTCTCCAGAAACTTGAATCAGGTAAATTTTAAATCGATTTCAGTCAAATCGAGCCCTTTAACTCGATCAGGACGGAAATTTTCAGGGCTTACCGCAGGCCGTCTGTCTACTATCGATAGCACTCAGGATGATAGGATTGGTCAAAAGGGCTCAGGCGAGGCAAACACCTTTATGCAAAGAATAAAATTTAAGTCCCCGTTAAATGCCCTGGTCTACCTGGCCTTGAGAAATGTCGCCCATTTTTGAGATTTTTTCGACTGCTATAAACAACCAGCCTTATTGAAACTATAAATGACACTTTCCACTACGACTTTTAAAAGACTTAAAGATATTGTCGGCCCTGCTTATTGCAGCAATACAAAAGAGGATATTGCCTGCTATGCGTACGATGCGACAGCAATAAACTGTCTGCCTGATGCGGTTGTATTTCCTGAAAATAAGAGTCAGATATCATCCATATTACACCTTGCCAATAAAGATGGTTTCCCTGTAATTCCGCGCGGGTCCGGATCAGGAATGACCGGGGGATCTATTCCTGTTAATGGCGGTGTTATCATTGTAATGACTCGTCTTAATCGAATCATTAAAGTCGATACGGACAACCTTATCGCACACGTTCAGCCCGGTGTTATAACAGGCCATTTCCACAGGGCTGTTGAAAAAGAAGGCCTTTTTTATCCGCCCGATCCTGCAAGTTCTGAATTTTCTACTCTGGGTGGAAACATGGCAGAATGTGCCGGAGGACCTCGTGCCGTGAAATACGGTGTTACACGAGACTATGTGCTGGGCCTTGAAGTTGTACTTCCAACAGGAGAAATAATAAAAACAGGTGTTCAGACGGCAAAGGGTGTTGTGGGGTATGATTTGACAAGACTTTTCATCGGTTCCGAAGGAACCCTTGGAATAATCACCCGTATGACACTTCGGCTTTTGCCCCTTCCCAGGGAAGTAAGGACCATGACGGCTGTATTCGATGTGATAGAAAAAGCGGCAGAGACGGTTTCAGAAATTATCAGGCGTTCTATAATACCGCGAACCATCGAATTTATGGACAATGCATCCATACGGTGTGCAGAAGACCAGCTTAAAATAGGTTTACCGGTTGAAGCTCAGGCAATGCTGCTGATAGATGTGGACGGTACTTCTGATGAGACAGACAGAGCAGTTACAGAATTAAAAGAGTTGTGTATTTCTCAAGGCGCAAAGAGAGTTAAAGTAGCAGAGAATAAAGAAGAAGCTGCAAATCTCTGGAAAGCACGTAAGGCGATCTCACCCGCACTCTTTAAGTACGGTCCTGATAAGATCAATGAGGACATTGTCGTTCCAAGGAGCAAGATTCCTGATATGGTCAGAAAAATAAACGCTATGAGGGCTGAAACCGGGCTTATAATGGCAAGTTTCGGGCATGCCGGTGACGGGAATATCCATTTTAATATTATGCTTGATAAAAAAGATAAAGCCCAGCTTAAAAAGGCCGAGGATGCTGTTGATGCACTGTTTGACTACACCCTCGAACTCGGTGGAACCATTTCCGGTGAACATGGAATAGGGATCACCAAGGCGCCTTATATGGGAAAAGAAATCGGTCCTGTAGAACTTGATCTTATGAAAAAAATCAAAAAGGTTTTTGACCCAAGAGGAATATTAAATCCAGGCAAGATTTTTCAAAAATAGCTCTTACTTACAGCCCGCATGATTGCCTTTCGCATTAGCCTGAAAGAATGCAACCACATTCTACATCGAAATTTCCTGTATATTTGCAAAATCGAGAAACCACTAAAACAAAAAACATTCCTGTAAGATGGAATAATAAGTTATGATTTATTCCGTTGTATTTGCATATTATTCATGATGGCCTGCAAAATTAAATATCTCAGGCTGAAATAGAGCCCTAATTTCGGGTAGAAAATTGAGCAATGGCGAAGCAAAGCAGTAAAAATATCGTAAATTGGCTTGACCTGTATCATGTTTTTGCGTAAAATGGATAGTATGACAACAAAATTCATTAAAAGAGAGATTTCCGATTTTGTATTTTCGGATGAGTGGTTAGTCGGTACCATGCTTTTTATTGCCGGGCCGCGTCAGAGCGGTAAAACTTCACTGGCCCGTAAATTCTTGGAAGAAAACGGCTGTTCAAGGCTATATTACAACTGGGATATAGAAAAAATCAGAAGGAAGTACCGCAGTGATCCTGATTTTTTTGTCAAAGAAGCTTCACTTATTCAAATGGAAAAACCCTATGTAGTTCTTGACGAAATACACAAAATAACCAGGTGGAAGAATATCCTTAAAGGTATCTATGATGAATATCAGCACATAATCAACATCATTATCACCGGCAGTGCCCGGCTCGATCTTCTCAGAAGGAGCGGGGATTCCCTGGTTGGGCGTTATACAATGGCCCATCTTTTCCCGTTTTCTCTGAAAGAATGGGTTGGCGGCATCAATAAGCTAACCCCTTCCTGGCTTCACGAAAGTTCTGATTGGAAGGACATAGTCACGGCTCTGGACAGAAAACTTACAGGTGTTTCTCCACCACCACGAGATCTGGCCGAAGCCTATTTCAAATTCGGGCCTTTTCCTGTGCCCCTTATTTCAGGCTCTGACAGGCGATCACGGAAATGGCACCAGGATTATGCAACGCTGCTGGTAAGAGAGGATCTGCGTGATCTGTCCGGCATTCGAGAGCTGGATCGTGTTTCCCATTTGATTGAATTACTTCCACGCAGAGTTGGGTCGCCCCTTTCACTTCGAAATCTGGGAGAAGATCTTGAAGCAAACCACACTACGATAAAGAACTGGCTCCAGGCATTACACAGGCTCTATCTGGTTTGGCCCCTTCTTCCATATTCTGTTAAGTTGCACCGTACATTCCGCAAAGAATCAAAATGGTATTTCCTTGACTGGACATTTGCAGGCAGCGAAATCAGTCGGTTTGAAAATCTTATTGCGAGCTCTCTTAACCGGTTTGTCACCTCCCTTGCTGATCGGGGTTGGCCGGAGGTAAAGCTATATTTTATGAGAACTTACGATAAGAAAGAAATTGATTTCATACTTACGCATAATGCAAAACCAATTTTAGCGATTGAGGCAAAGCTCGAAAATGTAAAAATATCACCTCAATTAAGGAAGTTTAGAAGGATTACAGGAGAAAATATACCGATATTGCAGGTTGTCAATCAGCCAGGGGTCTTTTTGCGAAAGGAATTTGGGGAGTATGTAGTTGGGTATGATAGGTTGTTGATGATTCTTTAGCGATAGGGACTTGACATCTTTTTGACGAATGTTTCAAAGGCAGGCTTTATGCTATCTAATTGAGGCTTAAAAATGAAAGATGAATAAAAAAGAAAAAGCAACTTATAAGTGAAATGAATAAACTTTGCCAACGAGAGGACATAAGCAATGGCTGAAACAATTCTAATCGTTGATGATGAAAAGAGCATACGGAAAGCGCTTAGACTGACACTTGAAGGAAAATACCATATTATAGTAGCAAAACAGGGCTCGGAGGCAATAAAACTTTTTCAAAATGAAAAGGCGGATCTGGTTTTGCTTGATATAGGCCTTCCTGATATGAGTGGAATAGATGTTTTAAAAGCAGTGAAGGGAAAAGATCCTGATGCCCTGGTTATTATGGTCACGGCGGTTGAGGAAGTAAAGACCGTCGTAGAAGCTATAAAATATGGGGCTTATGATTATTTAGTAAAACCGATTAATTCCCAGGAACTTTTCCTTACCGCAAAAAACGCTCTTGAAAGCAGGCGACTTAAAGACCAGATCAAGATAATACAACAGCCTGATATTGATCGTTATAAGTTTGAATTTATCGGGCAGAGCCCTGAAGTAAAGAAGATGATAGAGATAGCTAAAAAGGTGTCTATAAGTATTGATACCCCAGTTTTAATTACCGGAGAAAGCGGGTCGGGAAAGGGTGTTCTGGCACGTGCAATACACTACAGCACGAAAAAGACTCCAGGTCCTTTTGTTACCGTAAATTGTGGGGCCATTGCAAAAGATCTGGTTGAAAGCGAACTGTTCGGCTATGAACGTGGTGCCTTTACAGGGGCACGTACGGATGGCAAAAAAGGACATTTTGAAGAGTCGGCAGGCGGCACTCTATTTCTGGATGAAATCGGGGCAATGCCGATTTCGGCCCAGGCAAAATTGCTCGGGGTTCTGGAGGACAGGAAATTCTCCAAGGTAGGGGGGACTAAAGATGTTGAGGTCTCATCAAGGGTAATTGCTGCCACCAACACCGAACTTGAAGAGGCTGTAAAACAGGGTGAATTCAGAAAAGACCTTTTTTATCGACTAAATGTAATTAAAATCGAGGTTCCTCCACTGCGTGAGCGAAAAGATGATATAATTCTTTTAACGAAACATTTCATGACCAACTATAATCATAAATTCGGCAAAGATTTCAACAAGGTTTCTCCCAAAGCAACTTCTATTTTGTTGCAATATCACTGGCCCGGAAATGTACGAGAGCTTAGAAACATGGTTGAGCGGGTAATTCTTCTTGAAGATGGGGATACACTACTGCCCGAGCACATCGCTTTTGTTTCTGATTTTAAGGAAGAAAAGGACGGGGGAGGGGTAACTGACATTTCCGACGGTTCCCTCGACTATGAAGAAGCTACCAAAGCCCTTATTAAAAAAGCCCTGAAGCAGACTATGGGAAATGTGGTGGATGCAGCACAACTTTTAAATATGCCGGTTCATAAACTGCGATACAGGATTAAAAAATTTGGAATGAGGTTCTAGAACATTTTAAATCATTTTGCACCTCCATGAGCAGGATGGTCAATTGCCCTGTTCATCCTTTCAAAACAGCTATATGACAATATTGTCAAACAGTCAACCTGTTGATATCATACATCATATCTATATTTAATCCCTTTTAACGAATTTTATTTAAGAATATTCTAACCTTCATCTAAAACACACATCCATTTTTCATAAAATAAATTCCTTAAAAATAGTTAATATCTACCTGTATTCATAAAGCATTGAGCATTTTTATTGTTCAGAATATTTAACTGGCACAACTGATGCATAGTGCTTGTGACGGAGATGTATAAATTGCAGGGGGGACAGGATGGTAGAAGGAGAGAGAAAATCTGAGGATAAAAGAGAGTGGATACTGGTGGTTGAAGAGGAGAAAGCAATTCAAAACCTTCTCTCAATGGGGCTATCGAAGATGGGATATAAAGTTACGCTTGCGGGTAGCGGCGAGGAGGGGCTGGAGCTTTTTTACAAGGGAGAGTACGGCCTTGTCCTTGCGGACCTGACCATGTCTGCAATGGATGGGTGGAGTTTAGCAAGACAGGTAAAGAAAAAATCGCCATGTACTCCATTTTGTTTAATGACCGGTTGGGATACACAAGAGGTTGCATCCAAAATTAAAACAAGCGCGGTTGATGTTGCGCTGTTCAAGCCGTTTGGTATAGTTGAACTGAAGAAGACGATTGAGAGAATGTTAATGCCCGATTTTAAAAAAGATGAACAGGTAAATAGATAACAAGCGAATCTTACAATGATAACAGGAGAGGGATATAAGGTGAAAGCAGAGTTGGAAGGTAGGTATGTGATAGGGCGATTTTAAGCTTACAAAGACCATGAGGGTTGATATGGATAAAATTTTAGTTGTGGAAAAAGATCAGGAAATTTTAAAATCCCTAATGGAAGGACTAGAGAAATATTCCGATAATTTTGAAGTTTTAAGTACAAGAAATGGAGAAGAGGCTATTGGAATAATAAATCAAGATCATGTTAATCTCCTAGTAACAGAACTTGAAATACCTAAAGTTGACGGCCTGGCCATTTTATCATATGTTAATAAACATTATAATGAAATTCCCTGTATTGTTTTGACTGCACATGCTAAAGATATAAAAGAATTAAGAGCATATGTTAACGCACTTCAACCGGATATAAAGGAGATGTTCTCAACAGGTGCACTCAGGTTTTTAAAGAAACCGGTTGACATAGATAAAATTGCCCAATCCATAATTGAAGCCCTGGAGGAATGCTCTTTAAAAGGTTCATTAAACGGATTGTCTGTTGGCAGTTTTATGCAACTTGTTGAAATGGAACAGAAAACATGTCGAATAAAGGTTGGTTCACAGGTTGAAGAAATAGGAACAGTATATTTTGTTGAAGGTGTGCCATATAACGCATTTTATGGATTTCTTGAAGGTGAAGATGCGCTACTTGAAATACTTGCAATAGATAGAGCAAAAATTACCATCAATAATCTCCCTAAAGAAAAGCTTAAAATTGAAAATAGAATAAAAAAGGGGCTTGGTTCCTTACTGATGGAATCCTTAAGGCGTAAGGATGAATCAAAGGCAGGGTTAAGCAATTGAAGCATTGAATAATTATAGGTTTTTGCCATGAATGAAAAGATTTTGATCATCGATGATGAGCCGGATGTTATGACAACCATCGACAAGATATTAACGGAAGAAGGCTATAAGGTCAAAAGTGCGTTGTCAGGAAAGATGGCGATTGAGATTTTAAAGGCAGAAAACTTTGATTTGGCGATTACGGATGTACGTATGCCGGGCATGGATGGCCTGGAAGTTATCAGGCAGGCTAAAAAGCTGGATAATTTTTTGGAGATTATCGTACTGACCGGTTACGGCACTATTGAAAATGCAGTAAAAGCATTAAAAGATGAGGGTGCATTTGACTATCTGACCAAGCCTCTAAAAGAAATCGATGATCTTCTTGTTACTGTGAAGAAGGCCTTAGAGAAACGCAGATTGCGTTTAAAAAATGAAGAGCTTTTTAACGAATTGGAGAAAGAAGTTAAAGAACGGAGAAAGATACAAAAGCGGCTACAAAAAAGTAAAACCCTGCTCCAGTCTGTATTTGATGGAATTTCAGAGCCTTTGATACTGCTACACAGGAACATGACAATAAAGATAGTAAACAAGGCTGCAAGAAAGTACTACAAGGCATTAGAATTTCAGGATCTTATCGATAAATCATGTTACAGGGAGTTAAAGAAATTATCCAAACCATGCGAAGGATGCAAGATTCCTTCTGCGATATCAAGCAGCAATGCAATAACATTCACACGAAAAGGTTTCATGGACCCTGACAGTTTAGAGCAGGTTGTAACATACCCTCTGGAAAACCATGAGGGCCTCATTATGCGAATAAGAGATATTACCAAAGAGAAGAGAACCGAGGAGCAATTGATTCGCGCTGACAGGCTCTCTTCCCTGGGACAGCTTTCAGGCGGCATAGCCCATGAGATAAAAAATCCGTTAACCGGAATCAGGCTTTTTGCTGACCTGTTAAGTGATAAAGATAAATTTAAGCTTGGGAGTCATGGAGCGGACATACTTAATGAAATCAAGGATAATGTGAATAAGATAGATGGTATAATAAAACGCGTGCTCGATTTTGCAAAACCGTCTGACGAATCTTTAAAACAAGTAGATATAAACAGACTAATACAGGAGAACATCAAGCTTTGGTCTGTTAAATTCAGAAAATCGAAAATAGAGCTGAAATTATTCTTAACTGAGAACCTATCCCATGTCCAAGGTGATACCGTAAGCCTTCAACAACTTATTAACAATTTGGTAATAAATGCTATAGAAGCGATGGGCAAGGGAGGTGTACTTGAAATTAAAACCTTTGAAACAAAATCATCTTTTCACAGCGGTCGTGATGTTGTAATCATAGAATTAAAGGACACAGGTTCCGGTATCCAACAGGAGAATATGAAAGACATTTTTACTCCCTTTTTCACCACCAAAACCAGCGGTACTGGACTGGGTCTTGCCATTTCGCACCAGATCATTAAGCGCCATGGAGGGGTAATTTCGCTTAAGAGTCATCCGGGCGAAGGAACGACATTTAAAATAGAACTCCCTTGCTTATCGGAGAAGTAAAAGGAAAAACATATAAGCCAAGCTGAAAGCCTGTTGCCATTCCTACCAATTCATCCTTCAAAGATCTCTCAATGATAATATTGTAAATCGACAACTATCTGATTTTATGTATAAATATAAGTATAATAGCTATCCGTAAGATTTTAAGTGATAATATTCTAACTTTTTTTAAATTAAAATCAATTTTCCTCAAAGCCAATTCCTCGAAAAGTACTCATAACTAAGTGTAATCATAAAAAATAAAATATCTTCAATGTATTTTTTTGCTAATATTTCTTTTGGCATAATTGGTGCTATTTGAATAAAATAAAAAAGTCAAAGAGTCTAAAGATGAAATAAAAGGTATGTAAAGATAAAGGAGAGAGGATAAGAAAAGAAAACAGGTGAAGAGAATGATAGAAAAATCGAAGAATAAAAAAACTTTTTTTGGAACATTACTCAGGCTTCTGATATATTTTTAACACTTTCAATGTTGCCTTTAATAATTGTTGGATACACAGCAAATAAAAACATGAAGTAAACGGGTTTAGAGGCGGTCAGAAGCGGTGAGGAAATGAGCATAATAAACTTAAACTCAGGAAAACAGGCAGGAAAATTGGCGGTCTAAGACAATGTCCGGGCTCTCGACAATAAATCAACAGAAGCAATAGAACTCAGAACAATGGAGCTTGCCCAAAGAATTGCCGAAATATGGACAGAGACAGGATGATCCAGGTAGATTATAAACCTTTTAAGTAATGCCGGAATTTATTTGCTATATGCTGATACTTTGACCATAGATATATTATTTTAAGAATAAACTATGAGTGATGCCATAAAAAAGCAAGACGAAGAAGAAAGGCGCTCCCTACAGAAATATATTTTTGAACTGGAAGAAATTCAGAAAAGAGCTGAACAACTTTCCCATGAACATGAGCAGTTAAAACATACCAAAAACCTTCTCATGGCCATCTTAAGCAGAACAATACATGGTATATGTCTGTTAAGAGACTGCAGGTTCGTATGGTATAATAAAGCATTTAGCGATATTTTTGGATGTAACCAGGAGGAATTAATCGGAAAAACAACAAGAGCCCTTTTCCCGAGCACTGAGGAATATATAAAGGCGTGCAAAGTTACTTACAACAAATTACATCCGTCCGAACTGATAGTATATGAATATGAGTATGCACATAAAAAAGGCCACAGGGTCCCATGTCTGGTAACAGGGCGTGCACTTGATGAGAATGACTTGTCCAAAGGGCACGTTTTTTCCTTTACAGATTTTACCGAACGAAAGCGTTCCCGGGAAGCACTGAAACAAGCCTACCAGGGACTTCAAGATACTCAGGTTCAGCTTATACAATCCGGTAAACTTGGCTCAATCGGTGAGTTAGTCTCGGGTGTTGCCCATGAGCTAAACCAGCCCTTGATGGTGATTCGTGGTAATGCCCAGCTAATAAAACGAAGTATTGGAAAAAGTGATTTGAAGGATGATGAACTTGCGGTTCAGATGGAAGTTATAGAAAAAAACACCGGTCGTATGATGAAGATAATCAACCACCTGCAAGCCTTTTCATGCCAATCGGGAAAAATATTTTCATCTGTGGGTGTCAACAAAATCATCAATGATTCTTTCCTGATGGTGGGCGAACAGTTTCGAATTCTCAAAATAGAAGTTAAAAAGGATTTAAGTGACGATCTTGCTCAAATCATGGGAGATGCCAATCAACTTGAACAGGTTATTTTGAACCTTTTAGCCAATGCAAAAGATGCAATAATGGAGAACCGGCAAAACTCGGAAGGAAAAGGGCAAAAGGCGGAATATATAGGAAAGCTTCAGATCATTACGAGCGCTAAATTTCCAGTACCCGGTACCGGACAATATTTCGTAGAAATTTTGTTCAGAGATAATGGCTGCGGTATTTCTGACCAGAGCCTTGAAAAAATCTTCGATCCTTTCTTTACTACTAAAAAAGTAGGTAAAGGAACCGGATTGGGGCTTTCAATCAGCTATGGCATTATTAAGGAGCATGGTGGCGAGATCGAAGTGGCTGAGACAGGGCCGGACGGAACGACGTTTAGGGTAAAACTGCCAAGTATTGAAAAATAGAAAAAACAATTTCAGCCTTAAATCAAAACACTTTTATTAATTCTTGAAATAACACTTCCTTTTCCCTTTTAATAATATAAATTCGATGAGAATATTATTATTTACGATAGTAATATTCTCACACCCCATCAATGATACTTCTTTTTGTTCGCCAATCATCTTTTGTCCAAACTACATAACTGTCTAATATCAATCAATTCTAAAATTTTATTTTTTTTGTATTACTTATGGCACGTCTTATGCTTTACAGGAAGATTAAGAGATTCAATAGAATATAAAGAGTGTTAACAGGAGGAGCAAAATGGAACGTATCCTGGTAGTCGAAGATGAGGCTTCCATTCGTAAGGTACTGAAGATGGGTCTTGCTTCTAATGATTATAAAGTTGATGTAGCTGCTAACGGTAATGGCGGCATCCTGAAAAGCAGTATGAAAGAATATGACGTTTTAATCTCAGATCTCTGTTTGCCTGATATGGATGGCCTTGAGGTGATTAAAAAAGTGAAGCAAAACTCCCCTGAAATTATTTCCATTATTATCACGGGAAATATAAGCATTGAAAGTTCTATAGAAGCCATCCACCTTGAAGTAAGCGACTATCTGGAAAAGCCCCTCACCATGGAGTCGGTAAAAAATTCTATCAAAAAGGGAATTAAAAAGCGGAGCCAGAAACGGAAAACGATGCGTAAGAAGTTAAACCATATGCTTAAGATATACATGGAGGAAAATGAAGGCAATATAAAGAACGGGTCAACGACTCAAGATGCCGGGTCAAATCATCTGTGCGATAAAATCCCCATGATTGTTCATCAAATTAACAATCCACTTATGGCAATCAGCGGGAGTGCACAACTGGCCCTTTGTGATCTGAATAATGATAATCTGGTAAAAATATATTTAACCCATATAATAGAAGCATCTGAAAAAATAGAGATAGTCAATAAAGAAATGATGAAACTCGGCCGACCGGCTGATAATGATGAAACAGTTGAACTCAACATCAAATCCTTTTTAGAAGAGGGACTATTAATGTTTAAAGATTTGTTGTTGGTGAAGGGGATTCAAGTAGAGACGGATTTGCAGAACTCAGGTTTACTCGTTAAAGGGGATCGATTTAAAATGGATCAGATATTTAAGAATCTGATTTTAAACGCCATCGATTCAATGGACGGCAGGCCGGAAAAGCTTTTAAAAGTGTATACAACGTTCGATAAGGATCCATTTACGATATTCATACATATCAAAGACAAGGGATGCGGAATTTCGGAAGAAGCAATGGATAAAATCTTTGATAAATATTTTTCAGACAAAGAACACGGAACAGGTCTTGGCCTCCCTGTTGCTAAAAGTTTTGTGGAAGAATTCAAAGGGACAATTAATGTTGAAAGCGTGGTGGGAGAAGGGACCAACTTTATAGTAAGCTTTCCGATTTCGAATGAGGTTGCGAGGATTTAATGAGAATAAGTAAAATCATCAGCCCTATGATTAACAGGACAGTGATGGAAATTGTCAGATCATATAAAATGGAGCTTTTAAGCGGGCCGGTGGGAACGTAATATAAATATTCTCAACAACGTTGAGATGTTGGGGAGTGCATGAGGAGACATTATGGCTGCTGCTAAAAGATATTTTAACCATGTAATCGACCGTGAGAAATTAACAGAAAGAGAACTTGCTTTACTTTGGGTGCTGATCATACACGACTTTTGTGAAGTTCGACTGAAAAAGATGCAAGGAAGTGAAACAGCCCTTATTTTATGGCTGGCGGAAAATGTCATGAATAAACTGTCAGATACGTCTGCAAAAAGGCTGTTATTTGAAAAAATAGAAGAGCATAAAGCCGGACTTGCTTAAACCCTCGCTCGTTTTCTAAAACCCTCTCTTTCCCGGGAAAGAGGGTTTGGGTGAGTGGTAAAAATTTTACTGAAATTTTAAAAAAACACTATCCGAAGAGGCCAGATCCTCTAGAAACTCCATGAGGTTGTTTTGATTGCTTTCTATGGCGCAGCGTATATTCAAAGCGCAAAACTTTTTGCAGATCGTATCTTTAATATTGAATTCGCCGAAACAGCCTACATGATCATCAAGAGAGATTCCATCTTTTAACTCATTTTTCATTTTCTACCTTTTAGCTCAAGTAAAGAGATCATTTCTTTATGTATTTTGCCGTTTGTTGCAAGGATTTCCTTTTCGTAAATATTAAACGGCCGGTTTGAAAAATCGGTGATGACCGCTCCTGCTTCCTTTGCAATCAGCACACCGGCGGCTGTATCCCAGGGCTTTAAATTCTGTTCCCAGAACCCGTCAAACCGCCCACAGGCTACAAAACAAAGGTCCAGAGCAGCAGAACCGAGCCGCCTGACACCTTGTGATGCTTTAAGGCAACTGGCAAACCGGGCCATTAGGGCTTTGAAGATCTCCTTGTGATTATAAGGAAAACCGGTTACCAGCAGGCTTTCAGAGATTTTTTCAACGCCTGAGACTTTTATTGGCTTGCCATTTAATGTTGCCCCTTTTCCTTTTACAGCAGTAAAAAGCTCCCCTGAGACAGGGTTCAAAACAACACCGACTGCGATATCATCGTTTAGTGCAAAAGCGATTGAAATAGTAAACAGACCGAGATGATGAGTAAAATTTGTTGTACCGTCAAGGGGGTCGATGATCCATTTATTTTCCGTGCTCCTATCATTTAGGCCGCTTTCTTCCGCCAGGATAGAATGATCGGAAAACCTTGTTCGGATTGTCTCAATTATTATTTTTTCAGATCCGGTGTCTGCTTCGGTTACAAGATCTATGGCACCTTTTTTATTTATTTTAGTTGTCCGGCCGTAATAAGGTCTAATCGCCCGGGCGCCTTTATATGCAGCAGCAACGGCTACTCTTTTTATAGGTTCAAGATTCATAAATGATGAACTTTTATATATATTTTCAGGAAGATGTCAATCTATTTATTCTATCAAATAAAACCTGGTTCTATGGGCCAGGTCAGAGATAAACGGCTATGCCGAATTGATTAACCCATGTTACGAGTTACGGGTTGCGAGTTACGAGTGATGAAATGAATTCTATCTCAATTTAATATTGAATTTACACGGATAAATTTCAATTTTTTGCTTGATAATGATCGTTCAAAAATATGGTATAAAATAATCAACGATATTTAATGTAAGAAACAACAAAACGCTGTTTGTAATCCGTAACCCGCAACTCGCAACTCGCAACTTGCAACGTGTGGCCTTTACGATGGAACCCCTTACAAGGGTAATCAAGGTCGAGCCCTTTGGACTCGGATATTTAATTGCTCTATTTTTTTTTCCATTTCTTCAATAAGGGGCATCAATGTTGTTTTGGTGTTGGCTGAGATAGCCGTTCCGCCAAGGACTTTTGTAAGCTTGCGAACAGTTGCCCGGCTAACAAGATCCTGTTTGTTAAGAACACGGATGGAAGCTATATTGCTTAAATTAAGATCATAAAGGATTTTTTCGACAGATTCGATCTGCTCTTTAAACCTGGGATTGCTGATATCAATTACATTGAGCAAAAGGTCGGCACTTTCAAGCTCCTCAAAGGTTGCACGAAAAGCAACCATAAGGTCTTTAGGCAGGTCTTTTATGAAACCGACTGTATCGGTGATTATAACTTCCATGTCTCTCGGAAATTTAAGGCGCCTGCTTGATGGATCTAAAGTGGCAAACAGGCGCTTTTCAGCCATAACGTTGCTTTTGGTGAGAGTGTTTAAAAGCGTGGATTTACCGGCATTTGTATATCCTATTATCGAAACAACAGGAAGCTGTCTTTTACTTCTCTTTGCTTTTTGCTGCCTGCGTTGTTTCATAACAAGGACAAGGGATTTTTCCAGCCCTGTAATACGGTCACGAACACGTCGGCGGTTTATTTCAAGCTTGGTTTCACCTGGCCCCCGTCCCCCTATGCCGCCTGTTAACCTTGACATGGCGGTATTTTTCGTAATGAGGCGGGGGAGCAGATATTTTAGCTGTGCAAGTTCAACCTGAAGTCTACCTTCCCTTGTTTGTGCGCGCTGGGCAAAAATATCTAAGATCAACTGGGTTCTGTCAATAACCTTAATATCTATCCGGTCTGTAATTGAACGTATTTGAGAAGGGTTTAGTTCCTGGTCAAATATAACGAGTGTTGCTCCCTTTGTAAGTGCAAGGAGGGTAAGTTCTTCAAGTTTTCCGCGTCCCATTAGGAATTTAGAGTCAACCTTTTTCCGTTGCTGCAGGATGGTTCCTGCTACATCTATGCCGCCCGAAAGGGCAAGATCTTCAAGCTCAGAGAGCGAATCTTTTGCTACAGCCGTAGAATTGGTAGTTACACTGATAAGAAGAGCCCTTTCTTTACCGCTTGATTTATATAAAGACCTGATGTGGGCAAGTTCATCCTCAAGAGCTTTGATCAGATCAAGACATCCGATATCAAGTTGATTAGGATTTAAAGCTCCTAGTACCTGGTACGGCATATCAGCAGCAGGTTCAGGCATGATATGACTTATGTGTACCTGATGGGGCCGGCCGTCTTCCGTCATGGAAATTGCAGCCATGATATCAAGCCTTAAAAGGGCAAGGTCGGTTAGATCGTCTTTGGTCAAAGGCTCATTATTAAGATGTGTATGTATGCACCTGAGTCCTTTAAGACGGCCCGGTGCGGCGCGGTATTCTCTAATTTCAGGAATAGTAATCCCTTTATAGTCTCCGACAATTATGCTGGCTATTTTCCCCACACGGTTTATAAGAAGGCCTATCTGACGACGTATTTCATGGGAAAGTCTGCTTATATCACGAGCAAGTTCAAAGGTGATGACAAATTCAGGGGGGATGCGGCGACGGTATAAGTTTTCAAGCCTGCGGATCTGATTTGCCTTTAGCCCGCTTGTATTTCCGAAAAGCTTTTTCATCCAGTTAACCCTTTAAGGAATATTCTTTTCTGCTGGATTTTCAAAGCGGGTATAAGTATCTAAAAAAATAAGGGGCACAGTTCCGACGGGCCCGTTTCTTTGCTTTGCAATAATAATATCTGCTTTACCCTTGTTCGGGTTGTTTTCATCCTTGTTGTAAATTTCATCCCTGTAAATAAATGTAACCACGTCGGCATCCTGTTCCAGGGCGCCGGATTCCCTCAAGTCCGAGAGTTGTGGTCGTTTATCACTTCTTTGTTCAAGCATTCTGTTTAGCTGAGATAGAGCGATGACCGGAAGATCAAGTTCTTTGGCAAGGGCTTTTAAGGATCTTGATATATCGGAAATTGCAAGGTCTCTGCGTTCGGCTGTACTGCTTATTTTCATGAGTTGGAGGTAATCGATAATGACAAGACCGATATTTTTATCCATCTTAAGTCTGCGGGCCTTGGCCCTTATCTCCATTGCGGAAATATCGGGAGAGTCGTCGATATAAATAGGGGCATTGGATAAATTGCCCGCAGCTTCAGTTATTCGTATCCATTCATCCTGGCTGATAAAACCGCTTCTCAAGCGGGAGGAATCGAGTCTCGCTTCGCTGCTCAGCATACGCATTGACAGTTGTTCTTTAGACATTTCAAGGGAGAAAATAGCAACCGGGATAGTTGCATCAATGGCCGCATTCCTGGCGATATTAAGGGCTAATGCTGTTTTCCCCATACTAGGGCGTGCAGCAATGATAAAAAGATCCGATTTTTGGAGACCCGATGTTTTAAGATCAAGACCAGAATATCCTGTCGGAACACCGGTTACAAGTGCTTTATTTCCCTGACGTTCTTCAAGGGCATCAATATTGTCTTCAATTATTTTGCTGATGGGGTAAAATGCTTGATGCGTTTTACCCTGGGATATCTCAAAAATCGAACTTTCAGCAAAATCGATAAGTTCGTCAACATTCCCCCGGTCTTCAAAGCAACGCTTGGTAATTGTATTCGCTTTTTCAATAAGACGTCTTAACGACGCTTTGTCATGAACAATCCTTGCGTAATGCTGTGCATTTACGGCAAGTGGTACCGCATCCACAAGCCGTGCAAGATATGTAGCACCTCCGATCTTTTCCAGCCGGCCCTGTTCTTTAAGTATGTTGGCCAGGGTAACAAGGTCGACAGGCTCACTTTTTGCAAATAGATCATTTATTGCAGAAAAAATTATTTTGTGTGCGGACCTGTAAAAGTCATCAGACGAGAGAATATCAAAAACGTCAAGCAACGTATTGTTATCTATAAGAATTGCACTGAGAATAGATTCTTCGGCCTCAATGCTCTGGGGAGGCACATTATAAAGAGAGGGATCTTTTTGGTTCTGTGGCTGTCTTTCGAGCATAGGATGGGCTTGGGCTTTAAAATTTTATGATAAAAATAAAAAAATAGTAGCAGGATATTAAGTAAAAAGCAATAAATGCTATGACAATTTATGAAACGTTTTTTGTAATGAGCTCTTAACTATTGTCTGAACGAAAACCCCTATTTTCGTTCAGACACTAACTAATGAGCTTGATGAATTCAACTTTTCACGAATTCATCAGCTTTTATTCCGGAACAATTTCAACAGTAATTTCCGGTTCAACTTCATTATAAACGCGGATTGGGACCTTGTATGTGCCAATAGTTTTGATTGGTTCTTTAAGCAGGATCATTCTTTTTTCAACAGACACATCCTGTTTTGCGAGAGCATCTATTATATCACGAACCGTGACAGAACCGTAAAGGCGGTCCTCTTCACTAACCTTTGCGGCTACAGTGCAAAAAACACCTTCAAGCCTTTCAGCCATCTCCTCGGCAATTTTTCTCTCCTTGGCAATCTGGATTTCAAATTTGGTTTTGTCCTGTTCAAGTATTCTGCGATTTTGAGGTGTAGCCGGCAATGCCTTGTTCAGGGGCAGAAGATAGTTGCGGGCATAGCCATTAGCAACGGTAACTTCACTGCCGATGATTCCGAGGGATTCGATTGTTTCTTTCAAAATTACTTTCATTTAAAACCTCCAATTGCGATTTTTCACCACTATCAATTATGATGATTTCGTAAAAAGTCATTGTATAAGCGCTGGATGGCTAAGTAAAAAGTTCCATATACCCCCGCTAAAAAAATCAGCGGGATAAAAAGTCTCAGTGGTTTTTCAGGGACGAGGCAATACATGTAGTATGCCGAGTGTCTGAAAAATCGCTGCAACGCAGTAGATGGGGCTTTTTACGACGCCATCATGTTTAACTTTTTTTCATTTCTAATTTTCTAAAATTAAGCCACATGTCAAAGAAACCGAGACCGATAACCATAAGAAGCAGAGCCTGCTGCAGGGCAATGAGACTGTATAAAAAAAATATGAGCGTGCGTGGGAATTTTTTTTTTTTCAAAATAAAAAGATACAATAGCAATACCCTGAAAAAAATATATAGTCATCATGATTATAATACCGTTTATGCCAATAAATTTGATGGTTTTATTCGGTATCAGTATCAGAAGACCGCAGCATATAGCAACCCATACAAGATATTCAGGCGCTTTCCATAAATTAAGAGATCCAAAGTCGGGATAAAAAAGCTTTTTTGTTTTAAGAAGCGGTTTTGCAAGCATTAGGCAGGTCCAGACGATAAAAAGTGTTGAAGCTGTTACTAAGGCCGGCATAATTCGAACAAGGACATACTGTATATTTTCCAGAGAACTCGAAATTGTATGGATGTTTTCTTCCGGCATCCCCATACTTTTGTAAAGCTCAAGTGTCATTTCCAGGTTTTTCGCAACATATTCGGAAGCCAGGGATTTAATTTCTATGCCGGCAATGCTGGTATAAAAAAGAAAAGCAGCCAATCCTGAAAAAAGCGCTACAGAGCATGTGTATAATATCGTTTTTTCAATAGAAAGGTTCAGATCAATGAATTCGCTTAGGATAAAACCTATTAGCAACAATTTTATGAAATAAAAAATGTCGACTGACAACCCGCCAAACATTACAAGCAGCGTGATTATTGTCAATGCCGGTATGAAAGATCCGGTTCTTCTCCCGAGTTTTGAGCGATAGTAAAGTGTCGGCAAGGGGATAAAGAGACTGCAAAAAAAACCGAAAACCGGTAATTTAATCGATATTGCAAATAAAAAGCTTGTTATTACAATACCGATTGCAATGTCTTTTAATACTTCACCCTGGACGGTTTGAGACACCATCCTTTTCTCCCTTGTGGCACACTAAGACCTTTGAAAAATGCTAATTTTTGCCTACCCTGTCTGCCCAATGAAATGCAATGCCTATTTCATCGGGGTTAAATCGGTATTTCATTTAACCGGATTCAAATTCAAAGAAAATGATCCGCCTCCGGCCGAGGCAAAAAATAGGGTTTTACAACGGTCTCACACTGAAATTTGTAGGATCAATTATAGTCCATAGTGCCAACATACGGCAGCAGGGCGATTGTTCGTGCACGCTTAATTGCATGGGTTAGAGCACGCTGGTGTTTAGCACAGGTTCCGGATATGCGCCTAGGGATGATCTTCCCCCGCTCGGTAATAAAGTATCTGAGTGATTTTGGATCCTTGTAATTTATTATAAGGCTGGTGTCCGCACAAAAGCGGCAAACTTTACGGCGATGATATACTCTTTTTTTTCTTCCGGTACGGTTTTGTCTCTGGCGATTGAAAGCTGCAGCCATTTTATATCTCCTCTTCGCTGATTTTGGGTTCTGTTGTTTTCTCAGGTTCTGCAGCTTCAGTTTCTATTGCTTCAGTTTCTGCTGATTGAGTTTCTATTGCTTCAGTTTCTGCAGCTTCAGTTTCTGCTGATTGAGTTTCTATTGCTTCAGTTTCTGCAGTTTCAGTTTCTGCTGATTGAGTTTCTATTGCTTCAGTTTCTGCAGTTTCAGTTTCAACTGCCTCAGTTTCAAGATTATCAGGAGGTAGTTGGTCGACATCGGATTCATAATCTTCTTTACGCATATCAGCTTCTGATTCCTCCTCCATTTCTTCTTTTATTCTTTCAATGTCGGCATCCTTTTCAAGCAAAACAGTCATATATTTCAGAACCCTGTCATCAATCCGGAAAAGCCGTTCCATTTCATCTACAAGGTTTCCCGTTCCGCAGTAGTCGATACAAAGGTAATATCCACGGGCCTTTTTATTGATTTCATAGGCAAGTTTCTTAGTTCCCCATTCGTCCAGTTTTATAAGGACCCCCCCCTCCTTGGGGATAAGATCGGTTAGTCTGTCTAAAACTCCGTCCCGCTCTTCATCAGAAAGATCAGGGTCAATTATAGCAATGGTTTCGTATCTTCTCATGCAACCTCCTTTTGGATATAAAAGCCCTGGTAAAAGAACCAGAGCAAGGACAATAAAAAAATTATAGTATTTGAATCAAAATCTGGCTAAATAACACCACAAAATACATAATGTCAAGATATAAAATCGGTTTATGCAGAGTAAACGCATTTGGAAATAATGTTACCTTTGGAACTGGTCCGGGGCCTAAAAATTTTTTCTCCAGCCGATATCAACCTATACTGTATGGGGTGACCCGATATTTTATGATTTTGCGGAAACATTTTAAAAAATGAGATAACCTGTGCATCAAATCATAAATATCGTGTCATGGCGAAATATCCTGCTAACTGAAAAAGATATCGTCTTGAGAAAAAACCTTTAAGCTCCTCCTTTTAAACTGATTTTATTTTTCCAAATGCGTTTACCCTATCGGCTTATGATTTTAAATAACGGCATTTTTTACTACTTCATAATATTTGTGATGATGTTTATATTGTGGTACGGTTTATAATAGGTTTTAGTATCTTAATCCTGAAATTCGTGTTTTTTATGTCAGAAAACAAAAGACAGATAGCAAATAAATCACAATAGTCAAAAGACAAATGACAAATAAATCACAATATTCAAAAAACAAATGACAAATAAATTACAATGCTGGCAAACAACTATTGGTTTTTAATCTTATTTAAGATTTGGATATTGTAATTTGGAATTTATTTGACCCAATTTTAAGATTAGGTGGTGCTTGTATTTTGTTGTTTCCGGTTTATC
>DAOWEJ010000086.1 GCA_030638575.1 Deltaproteobacteria bacterium
AATAAAACATGTCCGTATGCCAGTCGAAGTTTTTCTTTAAAATTCATTGGATTGGATGAAACCAACCCTTTAAGGGCATAAACCATTCCGGGCGTATCTTCAGCCCACTCATATGTGTCGGCAAGAAATTTCCAATTACCATAATAGGCAGGGTTATATTCAATTCTTTTTTTTATTGTTTTAACCGTCAAGCTTAAATCAACGGGATTGCTCCTGTCCAGCAGCGGAATATAATTATATGAAATAATCCATGGAAGGATATTGGTATTAAGGTGAGTATCAAAACAACTACGTGCTTTTTTTATAAACGTTGAATTTTCATGGCTATTAAAAAAAGTAAATATTCGGGCTAGATCAGGGAATTGATCCTGCAGTTCAATATTGCTTTTTACTTTTTTATCCCTTGATTCCCAAAACAATTTTGCCAAATGGGCGACATATAAGGGCATGGAATCTTCTGTTTTTCCAGCGCCGATTTTAGCCCACTTAAAAGCTTTGGTAGGGTTTGCATTTTTAATGTAAGAGAGCCCGATAAGGGTGGCCAGGTATCCGTCACTTTCCTTTTTCAGAGCAGATATTGAAGTACTTAAAGCTTTCGCAATTTCACCGGCTTTTTTCTCTGGGAAAACAATAGCAATGAGGGGTCCCATATATCTTATTGCCGGATCTTCCCAATAATCGAAAGCATATTCACAGTGTGTTTCATTGGCAATGCGTATTAATCGATTTTTGCTTTCACCTCGGCCCTCTTCTTCTATCGATAGAATTTCTTTTGCTTCTTTAAGATCTTTCTGCCTTAACCGGTCTGAAAGTTTTCTAAATGAATATGAGCATAAAACCGAACGGCTTTCATCAAAACCGAATATGAGGTTGAACGATGTATATAGATTATGAATCAAAGGAATTCCCATAGAGACTAAGGCCATGGCTTTATTTAGGTCTGCAGGCAGGATAAACACTTCATAGCCAAGACTCCGAGCGGCATCATCGAGATCGGAAAGGCTGTCAAGCGGACTTAAAAGAATCTTATTATCGCTTATTGAAAGGTCTTTTAGCCTGATTTTTACTTCAGACTCAGGGATTTTACTACCTTCCCAGTAACGTATATTAGATAATAGTGCCATCCAGTTATGAGTAAGATATTCCTCATAATCAACCATAGGGATTTCAAGCATTGTTTCTGAAGACGGTTTTCCAAAATCAGGATCTTTAAGAATGTTGCGTGCATGTTTAACTAACCAATACCACTGGTTGGTTTTGCTGTACCGTTCGATTATATTCTTGTAAAACGTTCTGGATTTTTCGTACTCTTCTTCACTGTAATAATAACGCGCCAGAGATTCTGCAATTTTCGGCCATTTATTGTGGTTCGGATACCTGGTTATCATAATTTCAGCCCAATTATTGGCTGATGCCCTTGTGTGTTTGTCTGAAGATGACATCTCATAAACAATTTGATCCTGGATATCTTTCCACCATCCGTCGTCAATAAAGCACAATGGGAATACACAAAGAAGAATTAACGGGAGTAAAAGTAAGCGTTTTCCAAAATCACGAAATCGAGAAGCCGCTCCGAAAATCAACGGCACTACAAGCAAAAGAGAAATATCGAAAGCTTGAATGTTAAGAAGACTTTTGCGAAACCCTGAAACCCAGGGGGGATACAGTGACCATCCTGGTAAAGCAAAGTCACCCATGCCGAATAGCTTACCCTTATGAACTAAAAAATCCATTAGATAGAAAAAAAGGATTAAAAGGATAAAAGTGATCGCCAAAGCTGAAAGGAATGTTATTACATGGCTGACCTGAAACCGTTTTCCCTCACCAGCCCACCAGAAACCCAAGACCAATCCGGCCAATAGTCCAAAAGGAGAGTACTTGAAAAAATCCCACAGAATCGTTTCGCGATTCAGTGTTTCCAGTGTTTCCTGCATCTCGACTCTATTTTCAAAAGCAGATGGAATTGAAAATAAAGTGGCTATACAAAGTCCAATTAGTGCACCGATTAATAATGGTGTAATCCAGGATTTCCATTCTTTAATGGTATATCTTCTTTGTGCAGGGCCTAAAAATCTTCTTTGAAAGAACCATGCTGCAAAAGCCCATAAAAAGTTGAAAAGACAGGTAAACGATATCAGCCACCACCAGGCAATCCTGGCCTTTAATAAAAACAAGCTGAAAAATATAAAAATGGCAAGATTGATGACAGAAGAAACAATAGCGGTGAGCCTTTTATTCCGTTGGTAGAAAGCCCGAGAGACCATCAGCCAAGGAAACAAGCCGGTTAGTGCAAAACCGGCTACAAGGAGAACATACCATTGCCAGGGGCCTAAAAGACTTTTTGAAAAATCTTTTGTATTATTAGCGGTTATCTCTGATTGCATACCGGTTGAGAATATTTAAAAGCTTGTATATGGTCAAGTAAAATAATTCGCCAACCCTTAAACCGTAATAAGTTTACAGTTTTATCTTGACCCTTTGTATAATGTTAATTATTCTAAAGCTATCTACTTTCACATGTTCATCGATTCTAATATTAGTAAATGAGCTGGTACTTATTCTATGAAAAACACTGAAACAATCGAACCTCATGGCGGTTCTCTGGTAAATCTCCTGGTCGATAAAAATCGTCAAGCACTACTAAAAGACATCGCTTTTAACCTGCCGGATGTTACGTTAAACGAGCGACAGCTTTGCGATTTTGAGCTTTTGGCTACCGGTGCATTTTCACCCCTTAAAGGCTTTATGACCAGGCCTGATTACGAATCTGTTTTGGATCGCATGCAGCTTCAAAACGGTACGCTGTGGCCTATTCCGATTTGCCTAGACATATCAGAAACCAAGGCTAAATCGATAGAAGCCGGTCAGTCCGTTACGATAAGAGATCCCGAAGGATTTCTCCTGGCAATAATGGAAATAGAAGATATCTGGCCCATCGAACCCGAGAAAGAAGCCCTTCAGGTTTATGGCACATCCGATGATCTTCATCCCGGTGTTCATCACCTTTTTAATAGACTGGGTAACTATTATATCGGCGGCACCCTTGAAGTCATAAGCCTGCCCCTTCACTTCGACTTCAAGCAGCTTAGACTTACCCCTCATGAGGTGAGGAATATTTACAAAAAACTTGGGTGGAAGCGGGTTGTTGGGTTTCACACCAGTCACCCGATCCACAGGCCTCAGTTTGAATTGACCATCAGAGCTATGCAACAGACCAGGGCAAATCTTCTCCTGCTTCCCATTGCCGGTATTGCAAAACCAGGAGATTTTGACCACTATACCCGTGTCAAATGTTACAGGGAAGTTACCCGCCACTATCCGCCTGATTCGTTCATTTTAAACCTTCTTCCATTTGCAATACATATGGCCGGCCCCAGGGAAGCCCTTTTACATACGATTATATCGAAAAATTACGGGTGCACGCATTTTATCGTGGGGCGTGACCATGCAGGTCCCGGACAGGATATAAACGGAAAAGCTTTTTATGATAGCGATGAGTCTCAAAGACTGGCAGAAGAATATTCCTCGGAAATCGGTATAAGCATTGTTTCCTTTAATGAAATGGTCTATCTTCCTTTTGATGACGAATACCGCTCCATTGATAAAGTCCCTGAAGGGACAGAAACCATATCCCTTTCCGGTTCAGATATCCGGGCAAGGATTCTTACTGGTCGGCGAATACCTGAATGGGCAACTTTTACCGAAGTTGTTGATGAACTACGGAAAGCATACCCCCCCCCAAATAAGCAGGGATTCACCATCTTTTTCACCGGTCTTTCCGGTGCAGGCAAATCTACAATTGCCAAAATTCTTTACTCCCGTTTCCTTGAAATCGGAGATCGGCCTGTTACCCTTCTCGATGGCGATATTGTTCGTCGTAATCTTTCCAGCAATCTTAGTTTTTCCAAAGAAGACAGGGATATCAATGTCCGCCGTATCGGATTTGTGGCCAGTGAAATCACAAAAAACCGTGGTATCGCCATATGCGCTCCTATTGCGCCTTATGAATCAACTCGCAGTGAAATACGCTCAATCATAGAATCTTATGGTGGGTTTATCGAAGTTCATGTTTCAACGCCCATCGAGGTGTGTGAAAAAAGAGACAGGAAAGGTATGTATGCAAAGGCAAGGGCAGGGCTTATTAAAGGATTTACAGGCGTAGACGATCCTTATGAAATACCAACATCACCGGAATTGAGTATCGATACAGCTGATACTATCCCCAACGAAGCTGCACAGGAAATTCTTCTATTCCTCGGACAGAAAGGTTTTATATAGTGTCTGAACGAAAAGTCACGTTCAGACAAAATCCGAATATCAAATATCGAAATTCGAAACAAATTCGAATATCAAATGACAGAATGACCAAAACCAACCACGCCTGAAACGTTGGCAATACGATCTTTTTGTCATTAAAATATTCGTATTATTGTTTCGGCCAATCTTATAAAATGGGCGTGCTTCGGATTTCGAATTTCTGCCCGAAAACAGGAGTTTTCGGGCAGGTACTATATAGTCTCCAAATTTTTTCCATTGACTTTCATTCCGGACTTTATTAAAAGGCTGTTCAAGGTTCAGGCGTAAGACTTAATAGGGAAACCGGTTAGATTCCGGTACGGGCCCGCCGCTGTAACCCTGCCCTTTTCTCATTATTAAAGGGAACCTTTTTAGCATTCTTAAAGCCACTGTTCCGGCGAACCGGTATGGGAAGGCCGCTAAAAAGGCGGGGGAGTCAGAAAACCTGCCTGAACCGTGAGGCTTTATTTTCGCGGACGGAAGATAGGCCTATAAGATCTAAAGGATAAAAAAGGGACATCCCCGGATCGATTTATTTCGGTTCGGGGATTTTTTTTGGTTTTTTCTGGCGGGCGTATTAATAATTTTATATCCCGAGGGGGAAAGGAGATTCAAATGAAGAAGCTTGTATGTTGTGTTATTGTCGTTACAGCTCTTATGCTGCCCGGCGTTGTTCAGGCCCAGGAAGATTCAAAGGATGAAGGTTCAATTTCAATGCTGGAAGAGACAGTAGTCACAGCCGGCAGAGTTGAAGAAAAGAAAAAAGAAATTACTTCCAACATAACCGTTATTGATGAAGAGGAGATAAAAATGTCCTCGGCCACGGATCTCGGGGATTTATTGATTCAAAAAGGAATCGGGCATTCCCATAAATACCCTGGAGGCCTCACTCCTATAGGAATAAGAGGATTCAGATCAGAAGCCCATGGTATCGACCTTGAAGGATATGTAATAATTTTACTAGACGGCCATCGTATTGCAACCGGTAATGCATCTAAAATCATGACTAAAAACATAGAGAGGGTGGAAATAATCAGAGGACCTGCATCTGTTCAATACGGTTCAGCAGCTATGGGCGGTATCGTAAATGTAATTACTAAGCAGGGAAAAGGTAAACCAACGGTTTTTGCTGAGGGGATGTTAGGTAGTTTCGATTATACGGAAAAAAGTGCCGGTTTTTCCGGAAAGATTAATATGTTTGACTTTTCCGGCAGTTTTACCAGGTCAAGCATGGATGATTATAATACTGCCGGTAACATTGAAGGCGATTTATACTATAACACAGGTTATCATAAGGAAGATAACTATAGTTTAAATATTGGCACTGAATTTTTTCCTGGAAATCGTATAGGCGTAATTTACACAAATTACGATGCAGATCGCATCGGCAATCCGGACGCTCTATACCAGAATGACCTTGATGATTATCAAAATGCAAGCAACCGATCATTAGACTTTAATTATGACGGCAGGACTTCAGAAGGCCTTTTTTCCTGGAAAGCCAAATATTACGAAGGGAAAAACAAGGACAAATGGTTTGATCCCATGGCGAGTAACCCGGACGGCTGGGACGATGGTCTTCCGCGTAAAGTAACAACAGATCATAAGGGAGCGCAGGCTCAGGTATCTTTAAATCAGGAATATCTGCTTGTTACAACCGGTTTCGACTGGATGAACTACAAAACAAAAGATGACACATACAGTCCGAAGAGTACTGAATATGACAACCCGGCATATTTCCTCTTAGCAAAAACAAGGCTTCTTGATAAAAAAGTTATTTTTTCAGGCGGCCTGAGATACGACGAATACGAAGTTGAAATGAAAAAAGGTGAAGGCGGAAAAGAGAGTGACAACAATCTTTCTCCACATTTTGGCGCTGCCTATCTTCTCACAGAGTATTTAAAAATCAGGGCCAACTATGGAGAGGCGTTCAGGATGCCGTCTGCTGACGAACTTGCTGCCAATTATCCCGGATGGTTTGGAAATTACATTGGCAACCCTGATCTCGATCCAGAACAAAGTAAGACCTATGAAGGAGGTTTAGACTTCTCCCTTGTCAGTCTTAATTTATCCCTTACTTATTTTAGTACTGATTTTAAAGATAAGATCCAGACTAAATCTCTGCCGTCCGGTGACACCACATGGGAGAATGTCGGCAAGGCCGAAATGTCCGGTTTCGAAGGAGAGCTTTCATACGATATAGGCTCTCTTTTTGACTGGGATTTTCAGTTAAAACCTTATGCCGGCTTTGTTCATCTTACCAAGTACAAAGATAAGGAAACTGACGAAGATCTCAAATACACATCGGATTGGAACGTGTCCTATGGCATTACTTTATCCGATTATAACGGACTTTCCGCTAACCTGAACATTGCCTATATCGGCAAGCAGGATATTGACGATTGGAGCGCAGGTTATCCTGCTCCGGTAATCGAAAAAAGGTCTTTTAATGTTGCCAACCTGACTATCTCTAAAAAAATTGTTGATACTGAAAATTTCGGAGACCTTACCTTAAAAGCAGAGATAGAAAATCTTTTTGATAAGGATTATGAATACGTTAAGGATTATCCCATGCCTGAAAGAGGCTTTTTCCTTGGTTTAAGATATGATTATTAAGATACTCGGCTGGGAGACTATCGGGCTGGATGTCTTCCAGCCCATACCTATTTCCAATTTTTTACTTTCTCCCTGTAATGGAATATATTATTAGACCTGGAATGAAAAAGATCAAAGCGATAAAGTCCATAAATAAAAGGTAATGACGTGAAATCAATCATTAAATTATATACTGAAATTCTTCTAACTTTGCTTGTCATTTTATTGAGCGCTTCCCCTGCCCTATCCTATCCTTTAGAATTTACCGATTCCGGTGGAAAAATTATTATAATCAATAAAAAGCCGGAAAGTGTTGTGTCGCTTGTGCCTTCCATAACAGAAATAATATTTAAAATCGGTGCAGGTGATTCGATTAAGGCTGTTACTTATCATGATACTTATCCTCCTAATGCAGCTTCTAAGGAAATCGTGGGCGGTTTCTTTTCACCTTCACTGAAGGCGATTGAAGCAGTGCAGCCGGATATTATATTTCTTTCCCGGTTGCATAAAAAGGTAATGAAGAAATTCGGCAGGGGAAAATATAAACTCATTGACCTCGAAACGGATTCCATATCCGACAGTTATAAAAATATCTATTTGTTGGGGAATATATTTAATAAAGAGGAAAATGCCGCCGTTATAGTAGATGAAATAAAAAACAGGCTTAAGGTCATTGAAAAAAAAATAAGCAAAATACCTAAATCAAAAAGGAAAAGGGTTTTGCGCCTGATGGGTCTTGACCCGGTCATGACGCCAGGAGATGATTCTTTTCAAAATGAAATGATCAGGGCCGCAGGCGGTATCCCGCCTGTACTTGGCAAAAAGGGGAATATCGTTGTTATAACAAAAGAAGAATGGGTGGAGTTCAACCCGCAAGTTATCTATGGTTGTGGAAGGAACAGGGAAACAGCTAAAAAGTTTTTCAATCGACCAGGCTGGGAGGATGTGGATGCTGTAAAAAATAGCAAGATTTTTTATTTCCCCTGTGACCTGACATGCAGGGCATCTACAAATACCGGCTATTTTGTCTCCTGGCTCTCATCAGCAATTTATACGGATGAGTTTTCAAAAAAGAAAGACCAGGTTCTTGAAGAAAAGGTATTCAAGTCACGCCATCTTGATATTGACCTTGATTACATCAAAGACGCCCGGATTTTATACAGTCACATCCATGATTTTCAAAATAAAACCCTGGTTATCGATTTTAAGAAACCGTTATCTTTAGTTTCAACCCTTGAAGGAGAACGCAAAGGGATAGAATCGGTCGGCAACCACTATTCACCTCCGCCATGCTGGAGAATCGGACATAAATCCGGTATAAAGGGTGTAAGAGAGAGAGTATATCAGGTTATTGGTAAGTCCGAGAAAAATTCCAGCTTCCTTTTTACCGGTGCGGATATGGATAACCTGGCCATTAAGAAGCAAGGATTCAAGGAAATGGAAGTCCGGGCGCTGGTAACAGCAGGTGTAAAGTTAAATGCGGTGAGGATGTCAAGGGATGTGGGCAGATATTATGAGCCGGGAACCATTAATATCATCCTTTTGCCTAACATGAAACTCACTTCAAGAGCAATGAATAGAGCGATTATCAGCGCCACAGAGGCTAAAACCGCAGCCTTAATGGATATGGATATCAGAAGCAGCTATTCATCAAAACTGCATCGCGCCACAGGAACCGGAACAGATAATATAATCGTTGTGGAAGGTGAAGGAATAAGGATTGATAGCTCGGGCGGTCATACAAAAATGGGAGAACTCATCTCAAAGGCGGTCTATGAAGGGATTCAGGAGGCGATTTATAAACAAAATGGTCTTTATACAGGGCGGAATATCTTCCAACGGCTTAAGGAAAGAAGGATAAGTATGTACGGCCTTGTATCTTCTGTAAAGTGTAACTGCATGCCGGAAAAAAATAAAACTGTCGGTTCACTTGAAGAACTCCTTCTCGATCCTTTATATTCAGGTTTCATTGAATCGGCTCTTGCATTGAGTGATGACTATGAAAAAGGACTTTTAGATAATCTTTACGCTTACAATCTCCAGTGCGTAAGAATTGCCGAAAAGATAGCCGGCAAAAAGATTACAGAATTAAAGGATCTTGTTGGAACGGATAACATTCCGGTTGTATTGAAATCTGCGCTGAATGCTCTGTTTAATGGTATTTATTTTCGTAAGAATAGTATTTGAAAAATAATGCATTTATGTTAGATTGAAAGAAATGTGCCTCGGGTTTAACTTGGCATTATCTATATATTTGTACATCAATATTGACGGTCTCGTAAAAAGTCCCATCTACTGCGTTGTAGCGGTTTTTCAAACACTCGGCATACTACATGTATTGCCTCGTCCCTGAAAAACCGCTGCGCCTTGTATATAGAACTTTTTACTTAGCCATCGGCGTTACTTTTTACAAATTCATCAATATTAAGGAAAAAATAATGCTCGATATCTTCATAAACGGCGGACCGGTCATGTACCCTCTTCTGGCCTGTTCCATCATTGTTTTAACCGTAATCATAGAACGGATATTTTTCTGGATTAATTTAGACAAAAACCGGAATCAGCTACTTTTGAATGAAGTTCTTGAACTTTGCCGGAAAGGAGACTGGGAAGCTGTAAAAGAAAAGACAGCCGGTTCAAAAGACTACGTCCTTGAGATCCTTATTACCGGCATTCTCCATAGAAAATTTTCAATGATCAAGGCCATGGAATCTGCCGCCGCAGAAGAAATAAAGAGAATGCGCCGTTATATGAACATTTTAGATACCATGATTACCGTTGCACCGCTTTTGGGAATCTTCGGAACTGTTATTGGAATTATCTTGTCATTTGAAGTTCTTGGGACTTCAGGCATTGAACATCCCGAGGCCGTTACAGCAGGTATTGCCCAGGCACTCATTACAACCGCTTCCGGACTTGGAATAGCCATCCTTACGGTTTTTCCCTATAACTATTTTAACTCAAGAGTCGAAAATGCCACTATTTCCATTGAAAAATATGCTACCAGCCTTGAAATTGTTTATGAAAAACTTGTTCAGACTGCAGAAAACCGGTCAGGGGATTTTAAATGAAGCTCAATATATATAAAACTAAAAGCCCTCGGATTGAAATGCTCCCTTTAATTGACGTTGTTTTTCTGCTTCTTGTTTTTTTCATTTATGCAATGTTGTCCATGGCGGTCCATCGCGGTTTACCGGTAGTGCTTCCTGCTTCATCCACCGCTAAAATCGATAAAAAACTGGTTTTATCCGTCAGCATAAAAACAGACGGAACGATTTATATAGATAAACATCCGGTTGCCCTTGAAGATCTTGCCGAAACTTTAAAGTTTAGAGCCCTGCATGAAACTGATCCCGGTGTTCTTCTGTTTGCTGATCGTGACATTTCTTATCAGAAACTTTTTAAAGTCCTGGACCAGATCCAGACCGCCGGCATCCAGCGGATCTCACTCCAGGCAGAGTCGGAAAAATCACCGTGAAACGGATTCTTCTTGCAGCTATAATATCGCTTGGTCTTCATGGACTTCTTTTTAGCATGGAAACCGGATGGCTTGCAGGAATCAATACTGTAACGCCTGAATCTCGCGAAATAACTATATCTCTGGCCCAACAGCCACAGAAAAAACCCGCAATAAAACCTTCACCAAAACATAAACCCAGACATGTCCAAAAAAGAAAGCCGTGCAAAAAGGTGGTCAAACCTCCTGACATTCAGAAAAAAGAGACCTTTGTCGAGCCGAAACCTAAACCTGAGCCGGAAGAATCGGAAACATCTAAAGAACCGGATGAAGTAAATCTTGATCCTGTTCCTGATATGCCACATATCATATGTTCAACGACGGTTGACCAAAAAGTAGAAATGCCAGGCCCTCAGACCATACTGGAAGCCAGACCGATCTATCTAATAAATCCACCTCCCAAATATCCCATGATAGCCAGAAAAAGAGGTTGTCAGGGCAATGTTGTCCTGGAAGTTTTGATTGATAAACAGGGAAAGGTTATTGATTTAAGAGTGTTCTCATCAAGCGGATATTCAATCCTGGATAAAACGGCAAAAGCATCTGTTAAAAAATGGCTTTTTGAACCCGGCATGAGAGGTGTAGAAAAAATCGAAATGTGGGTCAAAGTCCCTATACGTTTCGAGTTAAAGTAGATGCCTGTCAGCTAATATGTTTCTGATCTATAATTGATTTGACTGGATAGATTAGCAAAACGGCAGGTTTTCTTACGTAAAAGTGAGACCTTCATTCTTCTAAGATTTCTAAGATTTCCTTGACACACAAACCTAAAAGTCTTAAGCTGTAATTCTTAAAAAGAAACTTACCATTATCATCTCATCTGTCATCAAAGGAGTACATAAGAATTTGGAAAAAAGCTTGTTTTTTCCTCTTAAAAAGGCAGATCTTACCACGCTATGTATATATTACCACTGGAAAACTGATCTTGTAACGTTTCGGGCTGCTCGGGAGTGGAATGAAGGGATAAATTGGCACCAGTATGGTCGGAATTTCACCTGTGAACACCCGCTGACTAACCGGGGCATTTATCTCGGGCATGAAGAAACGCGAAATCTGTTTGAAGAGTACAACCTTTCCGGGTATCTGGACGACGTGGTCGATCTGATTAGAAAAGGAAAACACCAGGGTATAGAATGCTTTTATAACTATAAGCAGAATATACGTTTTATAAACAACATGCACAGCAACACACTGGGTATTAACAACGGATATCATGCCATCCGCAGCGGTGGGATACGTCGCCATGATACCGATAACCGGGAAGTTGATGTAATTATAGACGGACTTAATCTGAGTCGGGCCATGTCCTTTAAAAATGCAGGCGCCCAAATACCGTTTGGAGGAAGCAAGATAACGGTCCAATGTGAACCTGTGGATCTAAAAGATAATCATAGCATCGGTTTTCTTGCATATGCCCTGGACAGGACCCGGTCTTTTACAGGTCCTGACATGGGATTTTCACCTGAATTAGCAGATGTGATGAGGAGTGAGGGATATTCGGTGAATATTGCAGGCGGCTTTGACAGTAAGGTTGGCCCTACCGGAGGTCCCACGGCCTACGGGATCTATCTGGCATTAAAAGAGGCCGCGGCATTCAAGTATGGAACCGACAGCCTGGCAGGTAAAACCATCGTAGTGCAGGGTGTAGGGGCCGTTGGTTATCCTCTGGTTGAGGAGTATCTTACGAAAGAGGATACCACCATTTATATTACTGACATCTCACATGA
>DAOWEJ010000062.1 GCA_030638575.1 Deltaproteobacteria bacterium
AATATAACATAAACAGTGTAAAGTATGAAGATATTACCAGCTATATTTTGGAAGAGTGCCTCGATATCGATACAAAAACGTTAAATGAAATCATAATACGTATAATGGACGGAGGCTATGCAGCAGAACTAAAACCTCTAGATGGTGCAGTGAAGGTTTTGTCCCGGATTGGTAGGAATCATAGTCCGCTGCTGTTTGTTACCGCCAGGCCATACCTTGGTCCTATACATGACTGGATATTGAAAATGTTACCTTTTGGGCCGGAATTAATCGAGGTCGTTGCAACCGGAAGCTTTGAAGATAAGGCAGATGTACTTTTAAGCAAAGGTTATTCCTGTTTTGTCGAAGACAGACTTGAAACATGCTTTTTATTAAAGGATGCCGGAATTAATCCTGTTCTTTTAAAACAGCCCTGGAACAGAGGTAGTCATCCTTTCCTTGAAGTTGGTACATGGAGCGAGCTTGAATCAATGATAAAGTTTAAACAGGCTTAATTTTGAAAGATAAACCTTCTGCTAAGAATCTGGTCGACTCCTTTATCGAATCCCTTTCCTCAGAAAAAGGATATTCTGATAATACATGCCGCGCATACAGGCATGACTTAAAGGAATTTGTATCAATAATTTCAGGTGGTCGGCTGTCAGGGGAAAAGATTG
Source organism: Deltaproteobacteria bacterium (assembly GCA_030638575.1). Lineage (GTDB taxonomy): Bacteria > Desulfobacterota > Desulfobacteria > Desulfobacterales > JAUWMJ01 > JAUWMJ01. Next base: position 657 of record DAOWEJ010000062.1, read on the forward strand.
AAGAGGACAGGGGTGTTTTTAGGATAGATAAAGTAGACAACCTGACAATAAGGGGCTATCTGGGTGCATTATACAAAAATAATAAAAAGACAACAATAGCGCGCAAACTTTCGGCGGTACGTTCTTTTTTCAGATACCTGGTCAAACACGGTTTTATTTCCGACAGTCCGGCAGATTCGATCCTTACACCAAAACAGGGAAAAGCAATTCCTGCATATCTTACAGTTGATGACATGTTCCGGTTGCTTGATTCAATTAAGAGTGACAGTTTGCTTAGCCTTAGAAATCGTGCTATTTTTGAGACTATTTATTCATGCGGAATACGTGTTTCGGAACTTGCCGGTTTAAATATTATTGATGTTGATTCTGCTACAGGTGTTATCCGTGTTCTCGGAAAAGGGAACAAACAGCGGATTGTACCAATTGGGAAAAAGGCAATAGATGCGATACAGGCATACAGGAAAAGGCTGCAAGCTGAATCAGGAATACGTATTGATGAAAACGGCCCGCTTTTTTTAAACAAAAACAACGGCCGGCTGACAACTCGATCTATTGCACGGATCCTTGACAAGCTGGTCAGAGAATGCGGCATGCAGTCGCCTGTTTCACCCCACGGGTTGCGTCATACATTTGCTACGCATATGCTTGATGCAGGGGCTGATTTAAGGGTGGTTCAGGAACTTTTGGGTCATAAAAGTTTATCAACTACACAGAAATATACACATGTTAGTATAGACAGACTTATGGAGACATACGATAAGGCACATCCAAGGAAGTAATAAGTAAAAGCAGATTACTGCGGAGACAGGTTAATCATGAAATTTCATGGAACGACAATACTGGCAGTAAGACACAAAGGAAAAGCTGCGGTTGCCGGTGACGGCCAGGTAACTTTAAATGAAAAAATAGTAAAACACCAGGCAAAAAAGGTCAGGAGAATTTACAACGACAAGATCATAGTAGGATTTGCCGGTGCTACAGCCGATGCATTGAATCTTTCCGAGCGCCTGGAAGCCAAGCTTGAACGATATAACGGCAATCTAACCCGTGCTGCTGTGGAACTGGCCAGGGACTGGCGAACTGACAAGTATTTAAGGCGACTTGAGGCAATAATGATTGCCGTGGATGAGAGCAGAATCTTTCTTATATCAGGAAATGGCGATATAATTGAACCTGACGAAGGAATTATAGGTATAGGCTCCGGGGGCGTGAGCGCCCAGGCGGCTGCATCGGCTCTTATAAAATATACTGATATGGATGCAAGAAGCATTGTAGAAGAAGCGATGAAAATTGCTGCTTCTATTTGTGTCTATACAAATGATATAGTGACGATAGAGGAGATGTAGATTTATAATATTTCTTGAGAGGTAGTTCGAAACGTCCCCTTTCGAAGTCTGCGCTTATCTGGCCAATATTTGTTTCAGGATCAAAATTTTATCCTCGACCCGCCTCAGGCGGACCTGTGGTTAATCCGCCTGAGGCGGATCGACTTCCTTGATCTTGAACAGATAAGCGAAGGCTTCGAAATTGAACATTTTAAAACTACCTCTTAATTGAGGAAAAAGTATGAGCAATCTTAAACCATCAGAAATTGTAAAAGAGCTTGATAAGTATATTATTGGACAGGACAAGGCAAAGCGTTCCGTTGCTATTGCTTTGAGAAACCGCTGGAGAAGGCGACAGGTTCCGGAGGATCTTCGTGATGAAATAGCGCCTAAAAATATTATACTCATCGGCCCCACAGGAGTTGGAAAGACAGAGATAGCAAGACGACTTTCCAGGTTAACAGATTCTCCTTTCAGCAAGGTCGAGGCTTCCAAGTTTACCGAAGTCGGATATGTGGGACGCGATGTTGAATCAATGGTAAGGGATCTTCTTGAACTTACGGTAACCACAGGCAAGGTAAGAGAACAGGAGGCGGTAAAGGGCAAGGCGTCAAAGATCGCTGAAGAAAGGATGCTGGATCTTCTTCTCCCAAAACCGGGAAAGCATGAGACCGGAAAAAGCGAAGATGGCACCGATACACAATTTGAGGTTGTAAATCCCGAAAGCAGCGGATCATCTTCAACGAGGGAGAAGCTTCGTAAAATGCTTCGTGAAGGCAAACTGGACAACCGGTATGTTGATCTGGATGTTACGGACCGGTCAATGCCAATGGTGGAAATCTTTTCAAATGTAGGTATGGAAGAGATGGGCATCAATTTTAAAGATATGTTAGGTGGTATTTTGCCAAAAGGTTCGAAAAGACGGAAAGCAAAAGTTTCGGAAGCAATGGAGATTCTGGCCCAGGAAGAGTCACAGAACCTGGTGGATATAGACAAGGTTGTGAAAAACGCAATTAATAAAGTTGAGCAGTCAGGGATTATTTTCCTCGATGAGATTGACAAGATTGCTGGAAGAAACAGCGGACACGGCCCGGATGTTTCAAGGGAAGGTGTACAAAGAGATCTTCTTCCAATAGTTGAAGGGAGTACGGTTACTACCAAGTATGGCCCGGTCAAGACAGATCATATTCTTTTTATCGCTTCCGGTGCTTTTCATACGGTCAAGCCGTCGGATTTAATCCCGGAACTTCAGGGCCGCTTCCCCATAAGAGTTGAGCTCAATTCCCTTGGGTATAAAGAATTCATAAAGATACTTACAGAACCTAAAAATGCTTTACTCCTTCAATACATTGAACTTTTAATGACCGAAGGAGTTGAAGTTGTATTTGAAGAGGATTCAGTTGAAGAGATTGCAAGGATTGCGGAAGAAGTTAATAATCTGACTGAAAATATAGGGGCAAGGAGACTCCACACAATTATGGAGTGTCTTCTTGAAGATATTCTTTTTGATGCTCCTGACATGAAAGAAAAAAGAAAAGTAATTGACAGGATATTTGTAGAAGAGAAATTAAAAGATATCAAGGATAACGAGGATTTAAGCAGGTATATTCTGTAAAAAGATATTTATTGTATTCATCGGGGTTACGAGTTGCGCGTTAGAAAAAGGGAATATTTACGATTTTTTAAAAGTTGATAAGAGCATATTAAAATGAACCCTAACGTAGCAGACATACTAATAGAAGCACTTCCTTATATTCGGCGTTTTTACGGCATGACGATTGTTATAAAGTACGGGGGCCATGCCATGGTTGACGAGCAGCTAAAGGAAGATTTCGCAAGGGATGTTACCCTGCTTAAATTTATAGGATTAAACCCGGTGGTCGTCCACGGAGGTGGTCCTCAGATAAGCTCAGTACTAGAGCAGATGGGGATAACTTCCAGATTTGTTAAAGGAATGCGATTTACGGATGAGCAGACAATGGACGTGGTGGAAATGGTCCTAGGCGGAAAGGTGAATAAGGCGATTGTGGCACAAATTAATCGGCAGGGAGGTAAGGCTGTTGGGTTGTCAGGGAAGGACGGAAACCTTATCCAGGCAAAAAAGCTTCATATCGTAAACCGGGAAGATGATGACAAGCCGCCCGAGATAATTGATCCCGGACTGGTGGGTGAGGTAACACATATTAATACTGATATTATTAATACACTGACCGGAAAGGGTTTTATTCCTATTATTGCGCCTGTCGGAACAGGGGGTTCAGGGGAAACCTATAATATAAATGCAGATATGGTGGCCGGTAGCATTGCAATGGCTCTTTCTGCAGGACGCCTGGTTTTTCTAACCGATGTTGATGGCGTTCTTGATAACAACGGGGCTTTAATATCTTCCATAGACGCACAATCCACAAAGAAAATGGTTGATGAAAAAAGTATTTCAGGTGGCATGATACCAAAGATAGAGTGCGCACTTAAGGCACTTAAAAGCGGTGTTAAAAAGGTTCCGATAATAAATGGTACAAAGCGTCATGCCTTATTACTAGAACTCTTTACAGATAAAGGAATAGGAACGGAAGTCACGGTATGAGCAGCGAAACTATAAAAAAAGCAGATGAAGTCATTATGGGAACTTACAAAAGGTTTCCAACCGTTATCGAAAAAGGAAAAGGTTGCAGGCTTTGGGACAAGGAAGGGCGCAGTTATACTGATTTTGTTGCAGGGATTGCTGTCTGCAACCTCGGCCATGCACATCCATCGGTTGTAAAATCACTTTCAAACCAGGCGGATATTCTGTTTCATGTATCGAACCTGTATTATACTTTTCCGCAGATAGAACTGGCATCCTGGCTGGTTGAAAATAGTTTTGCAGACCAGGTATTTTTCTGCAACAGCGGAGCTGAAGCAAATGAGGCTGCAATTAAATTAGCCAGAAAGTATTTCAGTGAAAAAGGAGAAAAAGGTCGATATCGGATTATAGCCATGGAGAAATCTTTTCATGGCAGGACAATGGCTACCCTTTCAGCCACAGGCCAGGACAAGTTAAAAAAGGGTTTTGATCCTGTTCTCGAAGGTTTTGATTTTGTGCCGTTTAATGACGCCAAAGCCCTTGAAGACAAAATTGAGCCATCCACATGTGCGATTTTAATAGAGCCTGTCCAGGGGGAAGGCGGTGTCCGATGCCCTGACCCTGACTACCTTCAATCGGTGAGGCGAATTTGCGATGAAGCCGGCATACTTCTGATTTTTGATGAGATACAAACCGGGATAGGACGTACCGGCAAGCTTTTTGCCTATGAACATTTCGGGGTAAAGCCTGATATTATGACTCTTGCCAAAGCCCTCGCAAACGGACTTCCCATTGGTGCTATGCTTGCAAGGGAACAGATAGCTTCTGCATTCGTTCCCGGTTCGCATGCATCAACTTTCGGCGGAACGCCGGTTATAACGGCAGCATCACTTGAAGTGCTAAAGGTAATTGAAAAGGAAAAGATCGTTGAACATTGCCGGGAGATAGGCGTTTATTTTAAGGAAAGGCTTTTATGGCTGAAAGAAAGACACGAGGTTATTGAGGATGTCCGGGGAATAGGACTTCTTTTGGGAATGAAGCTTAAAACCGATGGAGGACCGATTGTAAAGAAATGCATGGATCAAGGCTTTCTGATAAACTGTATCCAAGACTGTATATTGCGGTTTATCCCTCCGCTTATTATTGAAAAGAGTGATATAGATGCTTTGGTAAAATGCCTGGATGAAATATTGATGGCGTCGTAAAAAGTCTCATCTACTGCGTTGTAGCGGTTTTTCAGGAACTCGACATACTATATCGTATAGTCTCGTCCCTGAAAAACCACTACGCCTTGTATATGAGCCTTTTTACTTAGCCATCCGGCGCTTATTCAAAGACTTTTTACGAGACCGTTTAAATCGGACTTTTTACGAATTCATCGAATATTGATGAATTCGTAGAAAGTCACGTTCAGCAATCAGTTTTTGTGAGGATAACATGTATAAAAACATAATTACACTTTTAGATCTTGAGAAGTCGGATTTTGAAAACCTTTTTTCAAGAGCAATCGAACTGAAGAAAAAGCACAAAGAGGGCATTCTGGAAACGCCCCTTGCCGGGAAAACACTCGGGCTTATTTTCGATAAGCACTCCACAAGAACACGCATTTCATTTGAAACTGCAATGGTTCAGCTGGGCGGAACGTCCATTTTTATTAGCGCAAAAGATACACAGATTGCCAGAGATGAACCGGTAAGGGATACCGCACGGGTACTTTCAAGATACTTGAATGCTCTTGCAATAAGAACATACTCCCAGGAACTGCTGAAAGAGTTCGCTTCCTTTTCAACGATTCCTGTTATTAATGCGCTGACGGATCTGTATCATCCATGTCAGGTTTTAAGCGATCTTATGACTGTGATCGAGTATAAGGGAGGATACGAAGATCTTAAGATAGTCTGGGTAGGCGACGGTAATAATGTGTCCCATTCCTGGATAAATGCGGCAGCTGTATTAGGACTGAATCTTGTATTGGCCTGTCCTGAAGGATTTAATCCTGATCCTGAAATTATGCAAAAGGCTCTTGGACGAGGAAACGGTAAAATTGTGGTTACTTCAGACCTTTTTGAAGCGGTGAAAGATGCAGATGTAATCTATACAGATGTCTGGGCAAGCATGGGCCAGGAGGGTGAATATAATTCAAGAAAGATTGTATTTAAACCTTTTCAGGTAAATTCCGGGCTTGTAAAACAGGCGCCACGAGATGTTATAATCATGCATTGTCTTCCGGCGCACAGGGGCGAAGAGATAAGCGAAGAAGTTCTGGAGGGGCCACTTTCAGTTGTCTGGGACCAGTCTGAAAACAAACTCCATATGCATAAAGCAATTTTAGAAACGTTGATCAGTAATTCTTTCGTAAAAAAGTAAAGGAGCAAAATATTGTCTGATAAAGTAAATAAAGTGGTACTGGCCTATTCAGGCGGGCTAGATACATCTGTCATATTAAAATGGCTTATTGAGACATACCACTGTGACGTTATCACCTTTTCAGCCGACATAGGTCAGGATGAGGATTTGTCTTTTATTGAGGAAAACGCTATAAAAACAGGAGCAGTAAAGGTTTATATAGACGACCTGAAAGAAATCTTTGTGAAAGATTATGTTTTTCCGGCATTTCGTGCAAATGCAATATATGAGGGCCAGTATCTTTTGGGAACATCTCTTGCCCGCCCCCTTATTGCAAAACGCCAGATGGAGATTGCGAAGATTGAAGGGGCGGATGCAGTAAGTCACGGAGCGACAGGGAAGGGTAATGATCAGGTGAGGTTTGAGCTTGGCTATCTTGCACTCGACCCGAATATTAAAATTATCGCGCCCTGGCGTGAATGGCAATTGAGTTCCCGTACAGCCCTTATGAAGTTTGCAAAAGAGCATGGAATAAAAGTGCCGACTACACATGAAAAACCATACAGCACGGACTGGAATCTTTTACATATCAGCTACGAAGGGGGCGTTTTAGAAGACCCATGGGAAAAGCCGCCTGATAATATTTACACACTTACTGTTTCACCTGTCAAAGCACCAGACGAGCCGGAAATAATAGAGGTCACCTTTAAAGAGGGTGATCCGGTTGCAATAAATGGTGAAGAACTGTCACCGGCAAATCTTCTTAAACGCCTGAACATAATAGGTGGGCGGCACGGAATCGGAAGGATCGATATTGTAGAGAACCGCTTTGTGGGAATGAAATCACGGGGTGTATATGAAACTCCCGGCGGCACTATCCTGAGGGTTGCACACATGGCTATCGAAACTATCACCATGGACCGTGAGGTCATGCACCTTAGGGATTCACTGATACCGAAATATTCCGAGCTTGTGTATAATGGTTTCTGGTTTTCTCCGGAGATGAAACTTCTTCAGAGCATGATCGATGATACGCAAAAGAATGTCTCCGGCGTTGTTCGTTTGGAGCTGTATAAGGGCAATTGCATTGTACAGGGACGTAAATCAGCAGAATCACTTTACAGCAAGGACTTTGCTACATTTGAAGATGATAGTGTATACAGCCAGAAAGATGCGGAAGGTTTTATCAAGCTTAATGCGCTGAGACTGCGGATTCAAAAAATGATTAATGGATAAAGGCTGGGAAGCTTGGAAGTTATAAGGCTGGGAAGTTACTAAAGGATGTAATCCTTTTTTTAGCCTCCAAGCCTCCATGCCTCATAGCTTACCAGCCAATAAATAGAGGTTATGCATGTCCAAAAAAACCTGGGACGGCAGATTTTCTGATAAGACAGATCCGAGTGTGGAAGCGTTTACATCTTCGATTGATATCGATAAACGGCTTTATTCCTGTGATATCGAAGGGAGCATTGCCCACTGCAGGATGCTTGCAGAAAAATCGATTATTACAAAGGAAGATGCATCAGTGTTGATCAAAGGACTCGATGCCATAAAAGAGGAAATAGAAAAAGGAAAGTTCAGGTTCGACGACAGCATGGAAGATATCCATATGCATATCGAAACCGCCCTTGTGCGCAAGGTCGGGAAGGTCGCATTAAAGCTGCACACGGCAAGGAGCAGAAACGACCAGGTAGCGCTCGATGTCCGTATGTATTTAAAAGAAGAGACCCTGAATATTATTAAGCTTCTTTTAAAATTAAGAAATGTAATAGTAGATCTTTCAGATATCAACATGGATGTGATTTTGCCTGGATATACCCATTTGCAGAGGGCGCAGCCGGTTCTTTTATCCCATCACTTAATGGCATATTATGAGATGTTTTCACGTGATAAGGAAAGGTTTAATGATTGTTTGAAACGTATAAACGTTATGCCCTTAGGGAGTGCTGCACTGGCCGGAACAACATATCCTATTGACAGGGATTATACTGCAGATATTCTTAACTTTCCCAAAGTATCGGCCAACAGCATAGATTCTGTTTCAGACCGCGATTTTATTATAGAATTTTTGTCATCGGCAAGCATATGTATGGTACATTTAAGCCGTCTGTCTGAAGAGCTGGTTTTATGGTCTTCATCCGAATTTGGTTTTGTAGAACTGCCGGATTCATTTGCCACAGGCAGCAGTATTATGCCTCAAAAGAAAAACCCTGATGTGCCGGAGCTGGTTAGAGGGAAAGCCGGTCGTGTTTTTGGAGACCTTATGGCCATGTTATCCATGATGAAGTCTTTGCCCCTTGCCTATAACCGGGACATGCAGGAGGATAAGGGAGTGTTGTTTGACGCTGTTGATATTTTAAAAGGGTGTATTGATATTTATGTAAAAATGCTTCCCAAATTAAAAATAAACAAGGAAGTAATGATTCAGGCGACATCCGTAGGCTTTTTAAACGCAACAGACATGGCGGATTATCTTGTATCGCAAGGGATACCGTTCAGAGAAGCCCATAGCTGTGTGGGCAAGGCAGTCGGCTATGCTCTTGATAAGAAAAAAGAGCTTAATGAACTATCATTAGACGAGCTAAAATCCTTTTCATCTTTAATTAAAGAAGACATTTTTGCTGTTTTAGATACACGTGAGATGATTGAACGGAGAAAGTCTTTTGGCGGAACATCAACAGAAAACGTTAAAGCTGCTGCAAAAAAGGCCAGGCAGGATCTGGAAAAAGAAATACAAAGGTTTTCGACTTGAAAGAGCTGATTTCAATATTAATTCTTTTTCTTTTCCTTTTACCTGGATGCGGTAAAAAGGGTCCGCCCGCTGTACCCAGTCAGGAGCAGCCACCTGCCGTTGATGACTTAAGGTTCAGTCTTAATCAGGATATACTCACGCTGACCTGGACGATTCCAAAAGGAACTGAAAAAGTAAAATCAACTCCTGCAGGCTTTATTGTATATAGATCAAAAAGACCTCTTTCAGATTCTGATTGCAAAAATTGTCCAAAGTTGTTTATGCAGATGGCAGACATTCCAATTGAAAAAAAAGATTCTAAGGCTTTGTCAAAAGAGAATGTGAGATACAATGAAACCATGAAAAAAGGCTTTATTTATACGTATAAAGTTGTGTTTTATACAAAAAACGGAGCCCAGAGCCGGGATTCCAATTATATTAACTTTAAATTCTGACGGTCTCGTAAAAAGTCTCCCGCTTCAGTTCAGCGGGACGTTGTGCTGCATTTCGCAATCATTCAACGTACGACAAGTACGCCTCATGATTATCCCGCTTTAGCGGGGGAATTTGAACTTTTTACGAAACCGTCTAAATCGGACTTTTTACGAGTTCATCAATTCTGATTTAAGAGAAAAGCCTGTAAAATTATGAATCATTTTATATATCATAAAAATGAATTGTATTGTGAAGATGTGCCGGTTCAAAAGATAGCTCAAGAAGTCGGCACCCCATTTTATTTATACAGCCATGCTACCTTGAAACGCCATTTCCTGGCCTTTGACGGAGCTTTTAAAGGAGTACAACGGCTCGTGTGCTATTCTGCGAAAGCCAATGCTAACATGGCTATTTTAAGATTGTTAAAAAGCCTTGGCAGCGGCCTTGATATAGTTTCCGGTGGGGAACTATTTCGTGGGATCAAAGCCGGTATTTCGCCTGAAAAGATTGTATATTCCGGCGTTGGGAAGCGTATTGATGAGATCGACTACGCCCTTGATTCAGGTATCCTGATGTTTAACGTCGAATCCCTTGAAGAACTTGACCTTATAGATAAAAGGGCAGGCCTTTTGAAAAAGAAAGCCCCTGTTGCCATTCGAGTGAATCCTGACGTGGACCCGCAGACCCACCATTATATCTCAACAGGCTTAAAAAAGAATAAGTTTGGTATTGACATAAAGACTGCAATGGAAGGTTACAAGATTGCCGGCGGCCTTGATAATGTTGAAGTAATAGGGATTGACTGTCACATCGGCTCACAGATTACCAAAGTACAGCCTTTTGAAGAGGCCCTGAAAAGCCTAAAGACTTTGGTAACTGATTTAAAAGAGCTGAGGATTAAAATAAGATATCTTGATATGGGAGGTGGCCTTGGAATAACTTATGATGATGAATCTCCTCCCGATTTGGGTGAATATGCAAAAGTTATCGTTGAGTCACTAAAAAAAAGCGAACTTAAACTTATCCTTGAGCCGGGCAGGGTTATTGTTGGGAATGCAGGAATACTCGTTACCAGGGCATTATACAGGAAATCCAGCTCTATTAAGGAGTTTGTTATTGTTGACGCCGGTATGAACGATTTGTTGAGGCCGACCCTTTATAATGCATTTCATGCAATCAAGCCGGTTGTTAAATCTGATAATAAGCTTATTAATGCAGACGTTGTCGGGCCTATTTGTGAAAGCGGCGATTTTCTGGCAATGGACCGAGAAATTCCGGATGCAAAAAATGGTGATCTGCTTGCGGTTATGAGTGCCGGTGCATATGCGTTCGCCATGTCATCAAATTACTGTTCAAGGCTTAAAGTGGCCGAAGTAATGGTAAAGGATGATAAGTTTTATGTTGCAACACAAAGACAAAGTTACGAGGATCTGGTTAGGGGGGAGTCGGTACCACCGTTTATAAACATATGAAAAAAATCAATTTCTATAAGATGAGCGGAAGCGGCAATGATTTTATCTTTATCGATAACAGGAATAATATCATTGAAGAGAAGAATTTAACGAATTTTATTATAAATGTATGCCGCAGAAAAATGTCGGTGGGTGCAGACGGGCTTATGCTTATTGAAAATGACGATGACGCGGATTTTAAGTGGCGTTTTTACAATTCTGACGGAAGCAGGGCGGAAATGTGCGGAAACGGTGCACGGTGTGCCGCACGATTCGCATATCTAAATAAGATTGCCGGCGAAAAAATGTCATTTAAAACAGATGCGGGCATTGTCTTAGCACAGGTTAATCATGACCGGGTGAAGGTGAAAGTGCCGGACCCGACGGATCTTACGGTCAATTTTATCATTAACCTGGAAAACGGGCCGCTTACGGTAAGCAGCATCAATACCGGTGTGCCCCATGTGGTAATTGAGGTTGACAGCATTGATGATGTCGAAGTTGTAAAAACAGGCAGGGAGATACGGTATCATGATAAGTTTGCACCTGCAGGAACAAATGTGAATTTCGTGTACCGTTTAAAGGATGATAGTATAAGCATAAGGACGTATGAACGGGGCGTTGAAGATGAAACCTTAGCCTGCGGCACAGGGGCGATTGCCTGTGCACTTGTCTATGCATATAAAGCAGAAATGAAATCTCCCATATCTGTGATGACAAAGAGCGGCGTGCGGCTGTCTATATACTTTGATGCAAAAGAAGGTACATTTTATAATATTTATCTTGAAGGGGATGCACGTATTATTTACAAAGGTGAGATGTCAGAGGAAGCTATGCACTATGTGAGTGCGGCGACTTTTACGGAGGAAACAGTGCATTATGAAAATTGAAAAATCCGATAGAATAAACAGTCTTCCGCCTTATCTGTTCAAGGAAATTGACAGGCAGAAGGAAGAGATCAGAAAACGTGGTGTTGATATTATTAACCTTGGGGTTGGTGATCCGGACATGCCGACTCCTTCCCATATTATTGAAGCATTAAATAAAGCCGCCCATGATCCGGCAAATCATAGATATCCATCATACACCGGTATGGTTGATTTCAACGAGGCTGTTTCCCGCTGGTACAAACGAAGATTTAATGTAGATCTTGATCCTGCAAGTGAAGTTGTGACGCTTATTGGATCAAAAGAGGGGATTGCTCATATTCCTCTTGCGTTTATCAATAACGGGGATGTGGCCCTGGCAACAAGTCCCGGATACCCTGTTTATGACATAGGTGTTAAGTTCGCCGGCGGACAAACATATTTCATGGACCTTTTAAAGGAGAATAATTTCCTGCCGGATCTTGGTGCAGTACCGGAAGATATCGTTAAAAAAGCTAAAATGATGTTTATTAATTATCCCAACAATCCTACAGCAGCGGTCGCAGACAGCGAGTTTTTCAAAACAGTTGTCGAATTTGCCCAGGCGAATAATATTATTGTTTGTCATGACGCCGCCTATACGGAACTGGCTTTTGACGGGTACCGTCCTGAGAGTTTCCTTGAAACAGATGGGGCAAAGGATGTCGGTATAGAATTCCATTCACTTTCAAAAACCTACAACATGACAGGCTGGCGCATAGGCTTTGCGGTTGGCAGGGCGGAAATTATACAGGCCCTCGGCCAGGTAAAAAGCAATATCGATTCCGGTGCCTTTCAGGCAGTGCAAATTGCAGGAATAGCTGCTATTGAGGAGGACCAAACCTGTATTAATGAAATGAACGCAGAATATACAAAGCGTCGTGATATTCTTGTTGACGGGCTTTGCAGTATCGGACTTTCAGTAGAGAAGCCAAAGGCAACCTTTTATACCTGGGTCGAGGTTCCAAAGGGGTATACATCGTCAGAATTTGCAAGCCATCTTTTATTAAAAGCAGGTATAGTTGCAACACCGGGCAATGGATTTGGGGCGGCAGGTGAGGGATATATACGAATGGTATTAACTGTTGGCCAGGAAAGGCTTAAGGAAGTCATTGAAAGAATCCGCAAAGTCGGTTTCTAAGTGAAAAATCATCCGGTTGTATGATTTAAGTTTTTTACAAATAGGACACGGATGGATACGGATTACACAGATATATTCATTTTATTTAATATGGCAAAAGAAATACGAACATTATGAAAACCTGTGTAAATCTGCGCAAATCTGCGTCCTATTTTCAAAGAACTAAATTATTACATATCGCTTATATTTCCGTTGGTTCCAACATCGGAAATAAACTTGAAAACTGCAAAAAGGGTGTTGATGCACTGACCAAGTCCGGCTCGGCGACTTTGAAAAACCAATCGCCCTACTATAAAACCGATCCGGTTGATTATCTGGATCAGGACTGGTTTATTAATTACGTAGTAAAGATTGAAACCTCATTAGACCCTTTTGAGCTTTTAACCACGCTAAAGAAAATACAGAGAGATGCCGGTCGCATTCGTGATGTAATACGGTTTGGTCCGCGTATCCTTGATATGGATATTATTTTATTTGATAATGCGGTAATGAATTCACCCGTTTTGACCATTCCGCATTCCAGAATGCACAAAAGGCGCTTTATTTTAAAGCCTATTTGTGATATAGATCCTGAAATCATTCATCCTGTTTTTAAAAAAAATATGAAATATCTCTTGGATGGCCTGGATGATGAAGAACAAGGGATAGCCGAGTATAAATGCGATTATTGATAATTATAGGGGTTGCATACCTTGCATATAGGGCTTTAAAATCCTGGATGTTTCAAAATGTATCGACAGATAGAACGGTAACTGGGAAAACAACAGGTGAGATTGACGATATAATGATAAAAGATCCTTTTTGCCAGGTTTATTTTCCTAAAAGAAACGGTGTACACTTAAAAGCTGACGGTGAAGATCTTTATTTCTGTAGCAAGGAATGCAGGGACAGGTTTATTGAAATGAGAAATGAAAAATAAAAATTATTAAAATATAACCGAAAATTTTTTAACAGGAGGTTTTTTATATATGAAATTTTTTATTGATACGGCAAACATCGACGAGATAAAAGAAGCCAGCCAAATGGGAATGGTTGATGGCGTTACAACCAATCCGAGTCTCATTTTCAAAGAAGGTCGTGATTTCGAAGAAGTAATTAAAGAAATTTGTGAGATTGTGGATGGCCCCATAAGTGCTGAAGTTATTAGTACTGATGCTGAAGGCATGGTTAACGAGGCACGCCATCTGGCAGGTATTCACAAAAATATAGTTGTAAAGATTCCTATGACAGTGGATGGGCTGAAGGCAACACGCAAGCTTTCCGGCGAGGGGATAAAAATAAATGTGACACTGGTTTTTTCTCCACTGCAGGCCCTTATGGCAGCTAAAGCAGGAGCGACATATGTAAGCCCATTTGTGGGTCGCCTTGATGATCTGTCCCATGAAGGACTTCTGCTGGTGGAACAGATTGCTGAAATTTTTAGTAACTATGCATTTGATACAGAGATTATAGTGGCCAGTATCCGCAATCCGCTCCATGTGCTTGATGCAGCCATGATTGGGGCCGATATTGCAACCATACCTTTCAGTGTGCTCGGAAAGCTGGCTTCTCATCCTCTGACAGATAAAGGTCTTAAAAGCTTTCTGGACGACTGGAACAAGATGAAAAAATGATTATTGATTTGCAGGTATAAAAATGCTTCCAAGCGGCGGAATAAAAAAAATATTAAGCCATCCTAATAGTTTGACTCTTTTTAGGGTTTTGGCTGTGCCTGTAATTGTTATTCTTTTGTTGTTTCCAAACAGGTTCTGTACATTTCTGGCAGCCATTTTGTTCAGTGCAGCAGCAATTACCGATTATTTTGATGGATACCTTGCAAGGAGCCGGGGACTTGTGACCAATCTTGGTAAAGTTATGGATCCGGTTGCAGACAAGCTTTTAGTTTCCTGTTCCTTTATTATGCTGGCATCACTTAACTGGATACCTGCATGGATGGTCTGCATTATCATAAGTCGCGAAATTGCCGTTACCGGATTGAGAAACATCATAGCTGAAAAAGGGGAAGATATCTCCGCATCATGGCTTGGAAAATACAAGACAGGGTTTCAAATCGCAGCCATTATACCATTGATATTTCATTATCCATATTTTGGGATTAATCTTCACGCTATTGGATATGTTTTCTTAATAGGTGCTTTGATATTTACAGTATGGTCAGGAGTCGACTATTTTATAAGGTTTAGAAGGCTTCTTGAATTATAAACAACGGACAACCTTAATCAAGTTTTGACTCGATAAGTGTATAAGATTTTTTATTGACAAAATTAAAGGAAGTCGTTAAATGAAAACCGATACTGAGCGGGAATAACTCAGTGGTAGAGTGCGACCTTGCCAAGGTCGAAGTCGCGGGTTCAAATCCCGTTTCCCGCTCCATTTTATTTGGCGGCATAGCCAAGTGGTAAGGCAGCGGTCTGCAAAACCGCTATTCACCAGTTCGAATCTGGTTGCCGCCTCCATTAAAAAAACAAAAAGGGTTTGCAAGAAAATACAGTAACTTGCAAACCCTTTTTTTGTTGCTTTTGAAACATCACAGAAAATACAATTGCAATATGAGGAATACCCCTAACCTCATATTTGGAGGTCTATTTTAATTGATTTATAATTACAGTATGATGAATAGTCTGAGACCGTTCAAACCTCAAACGTCACTTATCGATTTGATCTTTTATCAGCATTGTAGCAGGGTCTAAAAGCAAGGTGGGATGATCGCTGGAAGCTCCCTCTCCCTTCAAGGCTTTAACATGTATTTCTTTTCCTTCAGGTTGAAGCTGGATGACTATCTCAAAAAGATCAGAGATATTAATCAATCTGGTCGGGATGCCTTCCTGTCCTATTGCTTCATCACGATGGGTTCGTATGGTGAACCATACATATAATGATTTATTTTGTGCCAGGGTTTTAAGCTGTGAAAGCGATTCATAAATGGATTCGTCAAAGGGGAGTCCGTCTATAATGAGCATTTGCGGAGAAAAAATATTCTGCTCGGTAAGGTCCGTAAGCCTTTCTTCAAGTTTGGGAACACTGAAGACTTCGACCCTGAAGGTCATGATAAACCTGTGGGGCAGGATGGTCTCTAATAGTCGGTTTGTCTGCTGAATATTGTATTGTTCTGCTATACGACTTAAAACTTCCCTGTACCATAAATTAACTTTATTTACCGGATCGTCCAGGCTTATATGAAGAACATTTTTATTTTTAAGAAGGGAGTTTAAAGAAAGTTGTACCAAAAAGGATGTTTTCCCGACACCGGCACGTGCGAGTACCGCACCGAATCCGCCAGGGGTTAGAATCTCTTCGGCTTTATATCCCATAAGTCTTAAAGGGTTTCGAAGTATAAGATCATTTTTCAGCATTCTGAAACTCCTTTCTTTAAGGTGAAAGATCTTTGTCTGAGTACTGTTAAAATTGATATTTGTCTGTGCTGAGTCTTTGGTATTGCGAATAAGTTTACGCAACATTCTTTTTTTCTTCCCTGGCTTTTTCGACAAGTTCTTCCATAATCTGCTGAGGGACCTGTTTATATGTATTAAATTCCATGGTGAACTGCGCCTTGCCCTGTGTCAGAGACCTTAAAACGGTTGAATAACCGAACATTTCAGAAAGTGGAATACGGGCTTCGATGCTGCACATGGGGCCTTCATCCTGGGCACCGACTATCATTCCCCGACGCTGATTCAAAGAACCCATGACAGCACCCTGAAATTCCGTTGGAGTCTCGACTACGACTTTCATTATTGGCTCATGGATGACCGGGCCCGCTTTGGCATATCCTTCTTTAAATGCTCCGCGAGCCGCTGCCTGAAAAGCCATCTCGGAAGAATCAACCGCATGGGACGCGCCATCATTAATAAGAATTTTAACACCTGTTACAGGGAAGCCCATTTTAGGCCCTTTGGCAAGGGATTGTTTAAAACCTTTTTCGCATGCACTGATAAACTGGGTTGGAATGGAGCCACCGGTAATTTTATTTTCAAATACGAATTCTTCTTCTGCAACCGGCTCAATATAACCTGCCACACGGCCAAACTGCCCGGCGCCGCCGGTTTGTTTTTTATGGGTATAATTGAATTCCGCTTTTCTGGTTATTGTTTCCCTGTATGCAACGCGGGGTTTTCCTGTAGAAACTTCTGCGTCGTATTCCCGTCGCATCCTTTCAACATAGACTTCAAGATGAAGTGCTCCCATTCCTTCTATGATGGTTTCACTGGTTTCATCACTTACATGGGTCCTGAAGGTTGGGTCCTCCTTTGTGAATCGTCCAAGGGCTTTGGACATATTAATCTGAGACTTGTTGTCTTTTGGAGCAATCGCAAGAGAGATTACAGGTTCCGGCACAAACATGGATGTCATGGTGAGGCTAATTCCAGGAGAAGCAAAGGTATCCCCGGAAGCACATTCAATACCGAAAAGGGCGCCTATATATCCCGCTTCAATTTTATCAATATCTTCCATCTGGTCTGCATGCATCCTGGCAACCCTGCCGACTTTGAACTTTTTTCCATTACGAACGTTAACCATTGTCATACCTTTGGCAAGGGTTCCCTGATATACCCGTATGTAAGTAAGCTGACCGTATTGCCCGTCTTCAAGCTTAAATGCAAATGCAACAAGATCTTCATCAGGACTGTTGGAAAGGATAGCCGACTTTTCATTATCTTCCATGTCAAGGGCTTCGTTTTTTATATCAGACGGGCACGGCAGGAAGTTCGTGACAGCGTCAAGAAGCGGTTGAATGCCTTTGTTTTTATAAGCTGATCCCATAAGAACCGGAGTAAATTTACGGGCAAGTGTGCCGCTTCGTATGGCGGATATTAAAAGATCTTCAGTTACACGATCTTCAAGTGCGGCTTCCATAAGTTCATCCGAAAACATGGAGGCAGCATCAATAAGTTCTTCCCGCTTTTCCAGCGCCTCATCAATAAGGTTATCCGGTATTTCCTCAATGCGAACATTCTCACCATTGTCACCATCAAAATAGATCGCCTTCATTATAACAAGGTCAACAATTCCTGTTAGATCAGCTTCAAGGCCCACAGGTATTTGCATTGCAACGGCATTATGACCAAGTTTATCTTTGAGCTGGTTGATGACTCGTAAAGGATTTGCCCCGCTTCTGTCGCATTTATTGATGAATGCAACACACGGCACTTTGTATCTTTTCATTTGCTGGTCAACGGTAATGGATTGGGACTGAACACCACCAACACTGCATAGGACCAGTATTGCTCCGTCAAGCACACGCAGGGATCGTTCAACTTCAATTGTAAAATCGACGTGGCCGGGAGTGTCAATGATATTAATTTCGTGACCTTGCCACTTACAAAAGGTAGCTGCGGAAGCAATTGTGATGCCCCTTTCTTTTTCGAGCTCCATGGAATCCATGGTTGCACCGACACCGTCTTTACCCTTAACATCGTGAATGGCGTGTATCCGCTTGGTATAAAATAAAATCCGCTCCGTAAGGGTTGTTTTGCCTGAATCGATGTGTGCACTTATGCCTATGTTTCTAACTTTTTGAATGTCGTTTTTCATAAAACTTTTTCCTGTCTGACAAAATGTATATTTTTGTATTAACTTAGCCTTTTGATAGAACCGGTTTCATAACCTCTTCTAAAAAAATCCCTCACTTGGGAGTTTAATACCAGATGAGGGATTTACCTTTAACAAGTATTAAAAGAGACGACAAATATAATTCTCAATAGGGAAAAGTCAAGAGAATTTTTATTTCTCATGTCAGTTTTAAAATTTTGTTTACAAGTTTCTCTATTCCTACAGCAACATCCTTTATGCCTGGTCCAAGCATGTATGCAGGGGTGGTAACGATTTTGTTGTTTTTGTCAACATGAATCATGTCAACGGTGCAGACCTTATGTTGCCCTCCCATTGCCTCAATCGCATCGGCTGTGCCGATATCGTTTCCGATGGTTACTTCCGGATTTATTCCGGAAAGCGCTTTGGTCAAAGTTGCGGGAGCAATGCAAATAGCTCCCACAGGTTTACCGGCAGAAACCATGTCGTTTAAAAGCCGGTCAACTTCTTCGTTAACTTCGGCATCTTTTCCCTTAACTGCAAAATTGCTTAAGTTTTTAGCAGCCCCGAATCCGCCGGGAATGATAAGGCCATCTATATCGGATGCTTGAACATCTTTTATATCCTTAATATTGCCCCTTGCAATTCGGGCTGATTCGACAAGTACATTTCTTTTTTCAACTGTCGCATCGCCCGTTAAATGGTTGATTACATCGAACTGGTCAACGTTAGGAGCCATACAAACGATTTGAGCACCTGCCCGATCAAGCATAAGCAATGTTATTACTGCTTCGTGAATTTCCGAGCCGTCGTTTACACCGCAGCCTGAAAGTAATACACCTATTTTAGCCATATTTTCCTCCTTTCATTATCAAGTTTTAGGTTAATGAAAATAAAAGCTATATCAGACAGTTAACACTTAAAACATATTATAAAAGAGGGTTTTTGACTTTTAAAGAAACCATCATTATTTGAACAAATGCCTTTTTCCTTTCATGAATCGTTTTGACAGGGGGCTTTGCCTGAGCAGTATATAAGTTGCGCCAGCACCTCCGTCACAGAGCCTTGCGCTTGAAAAGGCCATAATCCACTTACGCCAAGGGCCACACGTGAGCCACTCGTAAACCTTGGACTTTAATACAGGTCGGGCAGGTGATGAAAGCCCGCGTCCATGCACTACCATAACAGCCCTTTTTTTCGTCATTAAAGAGTCTTTTAAAAACTCATCAAAAGCCGCCTTTGCATCATTTACATTTAATCCGTGGAGGTCAATATGGGCCTGAATCGAAAAATCACCCCGGTGAAGACGTTTAGTAATGTACGGATGGACTTTGTATCCCGAACCTTCTATATATTCGGGAGTATCGGCAACAACAAAGCCTTTACCAGAATTTACAAGATTTTTGAGGCAGGCCAGGGTCTCATAATCCTCATCATTTTCATGGCCGACCAGTGGTCTGGGAAGAGGAGTGTTTTCTATCCGGTCTTCTTTTGAAATAGGTTTAACGTCAGCCATAGCCTTTTCAAAAAATTTCCGATCATCTTCCGGGTCTGTTTCCAGGTTCGACTTTTCTCCAAAAGATTTTATAGGGCTGTCAAAAGTGGGGTGCACAGGCAGCTTTGACCTGTTTTCAAGAAGGGTTTTCAGGCATTCAAAAGGTCGAAAGATGCCTGAGGATCTGGAAGGTTTCATAATGTTTGCCTTTGAAAACGAATATTAAAAATTTATCAATCAATTGCATTAAGGTCAAACATAATCAGATTTTTAGCTAATAATTTTTCTTTTTGCTTTTGTCGGGTTTGTATTTGCACACAATGTTATTTATAAAACCCATGTTTTTAAACCGGTTTTTAATATTTTTTTGCTATTGATTTCTTGACTAAATTTACGATTTAGGTTGATAATATACATTATGTCGTTTTCAGGGAAAGACAAGGGAGAGGATAGATGAACCTGAATGATTATTGTCCTGAAAAACTATTGAATGCACAAGAGGCTGTCTCGAAAATAAAAAGGGGCAGCAGAGTATTTATAGGCACCGGATGCGGTGAACCTCAGCAGTTGATCATGGCCATGGTAAATGATGAAAGTCTCCAGGATATCATGATTTACCAGATGCTTTCATCAACACTTTCCAACTTTATTAAAGATGAATCATTTTCCAGGCGGTTTTTACTCAAACTTTTCTTTATAAGCAGTCATATGCGTGAAGCAGCTTTTGAGGGAAAAATCGATTACATACCTAGCTATCTTTCACAGATACCAAGACTCTTTGCAAGTCAACGCATAGGCCTTGATGTTGCCCTTATCCAGGTAAGTCCTCCGGACAAGTTTGGCTATTG
Source organism: Deltaproteobacteria bacterium (assembly GCA_030638575.1). GTDB lineage: Bacteria > Desulfobacterota > Desulfobacteria > Desulfobacterales > JAUWMJ01 > JAUWMJ01. The sequence continues at coordinate 21,426 of DAOWEJ010000062.1, forward strand.
CAGCCTGGGAGTATCGGTCGATATCACAAGATCAGGAATGGAAAATGCCGGAATGGTTATTGCCCAGGTAAACCCGATGATGCCCAGAACATGGGGGGACAGCTTCGTTCATGTTGACGATATAGATTACCTGGTAGAATACAAGGAACCTATTGTAGAGGCGTTGCCGACTATAAAAGACAATGAGATTGCTTCAAGGATCGGGTTTTACATCAGCCAGCTTGTGGATGACGGGGCTACGATTCAGATAGGTTTCGGAAATTTGCCCTTTTCCATATTAAAATACTTAGATAAGAAAAAGGACTTAGGGGTACATACCCAGCTTATTACCGACGCTTTTCTTCCTTTGTTTGAAAAAAATGTTATTACAAATAAGAAAAAGACCCTTCTTCCCGGTAGGGTAGTGGCTTCTTTATGTATGGGATCTGAAAAAATTTACCGCTTTGTGGATAATAATCCGATGTTTTATTTCCGGTCGTCTGAATTTGTAAATGATCCGACGGTCATTGCACGCAACGATAACCTTATTTCCATAAGTTCGGCACTGGAGGTGGATCTAACAGGACAAGTCTGTACAGATTCCATGGGATACCTCTTTTACAGCGGAATTGGTGATCAGGTCGACTTTCTTCGAGGGAGCGCCATGTCCAAAGGAGGGTTTTCCATTATTGCCCTTCCTTCTACTGCGCAAAACGAAAAAGTTTCACGTATAGTATCACATTTGAGTGAAGGAGCAGGTGTGGCCACCACACGGGGAGATGTTAACTTTGTTATAACGGAGTACGGAATAGCGGAACTGCAAGGAAAAGGCATATACCAGAGGGTCATGGAACTGGCACAGATTGCACATCCAAAATTTCGCAGAAAGCTTATAGAAGCAGCCAAGAAGCATCATTATATTTTTTCTGATCAGCTTCCGCCATCCGAGGATGATCTTATTTTTCTGGAAAAATACAAAAGCTCCTTTACGTTAAGAAATGGAAAAACTATTGAATTCAGGCCGATTTTACCTTCAGATGAGTTCGGCTTCAGAAATTTTTTCTATTCTCTTCAGGAAAAGACTATCTATTTTAGATTTTTTTATAAGATGAAATTATTTTCCCATGAAATTTTGCAGAAACAGTGGGCCAGTGTTGATTATCATAAAAATATGTCAATTATTGGCCTTGTTCAAAAAAGAGGACATAAAGAGATAATGGCTATAGGTTCCTATGCAATGGAAGAAGACGGCAGAGCAGAGGTTGCCTTTGTAGTTAGCGAGGATTACCAGAGCATGGGTATCTGTTCTTATCTTCTTGAAATGCTTGAAAAAATTGCCAAAGAAAACGGTTATTCCGGTTTTTCAGCAACCGTCTTAAGAGAAAACTCTGCAATGATTCGTGTTTTTAAAAAAAGGTATCCTAACTTAACAACTTCAATGCTGGGTGGAAGTAATGTCGGCATTTATATGAATTTTGAGGATACCAGCGAGTAAAGAAATTTTTAAAAAGCCATCAGATTTATCTTGATAAAGTGTTATATATTTTGATATATTAAATATTTGAAAAGGAGGATAAAAAAAGAAATAGCATCAGGGTGCGAGTATTGCCCAAAACCTTACTCGATTTAGAAAAAGAACAGATATCATATATGAATATTTTGCAGGAGGAATGAAATTGACATATACTTTAGGTCAGGAACAACTTGATAGCATGGAAGAGATTTTGCAGGAGCATCTAATTGATGTCGGGGTTCGTTGCGTTTTTCTCATTGATATGGCCGGCAATATAATTGCCAATAAAGATAATGGCAAAATAAAACACGATGTTTATTCCCTGGCGGCCCTTGCTGCAGGAAACTTCGGTGCTGTGAGCGCCATGGCTAAAATAATTGGGGAAGGTGAATTCTCGTTGCTTTTTCATAAGGGTAAAAAGGAGAATATTCATTTCAACAAAATAAGCGCGGAATTTTTACTGATTACCATATTCAGCAACGAGATATCCTTAGGTTTTCTACGATTGAAAGTCGGTGAGGCTGTGGAAAAAATAAAGAAAATATTAGATAACATCAATACACCCTGACATTTCATTTATTCCCTGAACAACTACTGACAAAATATCGAGTAATATTTTAATTAACAGGTATATTTATATGGCATTTGTTAATCCGAAAAAAAAAGAGGTCCAGGTTAAAGTTGTATATTATGGCCCAGGAAGGGGCGGTAAAACAACTAATCTGGAATATATATATAAAAAATTCGACAAACGTATAAAAACAGAGATGGTCACCATCAAAACCCATGGTGATAGAACGCTTTTTTTCGATTTCCTTCCTTTTGATATTGGAACAGTGAATGGATATGAGGTTAAAATACAGCTCTATACGGTGCCGGGGCAAGTAAAGTATGACGCTACCAGGCGACTTGTCTTAAGAGGGGTTGACGGAATTGTTTTTGTGGCAGATTCAATGGAGGTAAGAAGAGAGAAAAACATACTTTCTATAAAGAATCTGCAGGAAAATCTTGCAAATTATAAAAAAAGCATTTTCAAGATCCCAATCGTACTGCAATACAACAAAATGGACCTTGCAGAACAGGGAATCCCTCTATTGCCCGTTGAAACCCTTGAAAAAGACCTTAATAGTCAGTTAAAGACATCGTCTTTTGAGGCCAGTGCGATTACGGGAAAAAACGTAGTACCGACCATGAAAAAGATCGTTTCCATGACAATTGCTACGATAGTCAAGGATCTGAAATAGGAGGTTGTTAATTGGTACGTGAAAATTTCGATGATGCTCTAGTCAATGAAATCGATGGCCGTTTGGATAATTTGTTCGGTGAGGATGAAACGCCGCATAAAGATGCGGGGAAAAGTAAAAATCCTCAAGATTATCCTTTAAGAGAGCTAAAAGCTATTGTTTTATCTATCGACTGGGAGATAACCGATGACGTAATGAACAGGTTTGTTGATCAAACAGCCCGATTAAAAAAAAGATATAGAGGCGACAAGATTCCTTTCACGTTTCTTCAGCTTCTCGGTTCAATTGGAGAATATATAAGGACCAACAAGGCCAAGTCACACCAGGATGCCTTTAAAATTCTTAATTCATTATTTACAAAATTGGATAAAATGGTCCGTACAGAAGGTTTAGCAGAATCTGAAAAGAAAAAGATCCTTTCTGTTGAATTGAAAAAATATAAGATTTTGAAAGATAAGTTAGCTTCCAGCAAGGCCGTTGTACAAAAGGAAAAACGCATAAAACCTGAAGAAAAGATTAAGCCTGAGAAGACCGATACGATTCCTATAGAAGCCTTTGCAGATGCTATGGATCAGGTCAGACAGCTAATCCGAGTGGAATTCAAGGCTCTTAGGGATGAATTAAAGTTGTGGAGAAAAGGAAAGTAAGCCCTATAATAGTTTATTTCTCCAACGCTGGATTGATGGGGCAAGAAAGCCGGAGTTAAGCCCCCCATTGTTGTTTTGGTGTGTTAATAGATTATAAAATGGCTAATCGGAGGAAGAACAATGGATGTTTTGTCGGGTGATATTTCTGTTATGGTTTTCAAACAAGTGGTAAGAGACGGAGCCGGGGATATTTCCATAGACAGCCGGTTGCTGAGTGTGTTTCTGGAGTTGGATGGTAAAAAGACTCTTAGTACAGTTGCACAAAAAGCAGGTATGAATATGGGGGATATGAGAGAAGTTATATCCAGGCTTTTGGACCTGAATCTTGTGGAACCAACGGTGGAAAATGTTTTGATGCTGGATGATGATTTTATCGATTATCTCAATACTCAATTATCCCTTGCGGTTGGTCCGGTTGCTGAAGTTTTGGTAGAAGATGAAATAACTAATATGGGCCACATCTTTTCACAATTCCCGGCTTCCAGGGTGGCGGAACTGGTTGAAATGCTCTCCAGTACCATTAAGCGTGAAGAAAAAAAGTCTGCGTTCAAGCTGAGTATGGTTAATAAAATAAGAGAAAAGGGATATTGATGCAGCGGAAATGGCCTTCCCAACACAAAATGATTATAAACAAGGAGTTTAGTAATGATTATTATTTGCGAGGAATGTGGGAAAAAATTTAGTATAGATCCCTCGAAAATTAAAGGTGATCAGGCTAAATTTAGATGTGATGCGTGCAATAATGTAATAACTGTTAGAAAGCCTGTGGAAACTCCGGAGCCATCTCTTAAAAAGCCGCCGTTCATACAGCCTGATGGTGAAGTAGATGCTAAAAGAAAAGTTGCTCATAAGCCGGAAACTAAGAAAAAACATGTTAAAACAAAGGGCTCTAAAGGATTAAGTTTAAATATAAAAAGATTAGGTTTGCGTGGTAAAATGTTGCTGCTTTTCTTTTTGATTCCTATTCTTTTAGTGGTAGCTGCAAACATACTCTATTTATGGCAGATGAACTCACTTACATCACTCCTTACATCAGAAAGCACTGAAATGGTAAAAAAGCTTGTGGAAGACAAGGTGGTCGATACTGCGAGAAAGGTTGCCGCACAATGCACTCTTTACCTTGAGTCAAATCGCGGGTTGAAAAAAGAAAACTTTAATTTAGATGCCGACTTTAAAAGAATAGCCGTACAAAGAGTGGGAATGACGGGATACACCGCTCTTTATGAAAGACCCGACTTAAAAGGCGTCTGGCATACATGGGTTCATGTCAATCCTAAAATCATCGGTATTGATATGAGCACACTAAAAAAGGCTATGGGGAAAAATTTTGCAGGTTTCTGGAGAGTTTATACCGGAGTAAAAGGTGGCGATGAATCAAGAGATTATTATAAATGGGTAGAAAGAGACGGTTCTGTAAGAGAAAAGTACATGGCATGCACACCTGTTGAGGGGACTAAATATGTAATTGCTGCTACGACATACGTTGATGAATTTTTAAATCCTGTTAAATTGCTTGAAACTCGGGCAAAGAAACAGACGATTACAACACGAAATATCATTATTGGGATATTCGGATGTACTATCTTACTGATCGGTTTTGTGGTTTCTTTTTACGGGTACAGATTAACGGGAAGAATCAAAACTTTAACCGATGTTGCCGACCGTATCAGCATTGGTGAGCTTGACGCAGAAATGGATATAAAGACAGGGGACGAAATAGGTGATTTGGGTGAAGCAATTGGCAGGATGCAGGAAAGTATCCGCCTATCCATAGAGAGGCTTCGACGGCGGAAATAATTTTTTGTAAAATTATTTTTAAGGTTTCATCTTCCACTGGATATACCTGTGGAAGATAACATAAATAATTAAGGAGGAGTAATGGTCATTATTCCCAGAGAAAAGCCGGTAATAGAAGATTTGAATATTTATTATTTAAAAATAAAAAGACTGTTTGAACATTACCAGGGAGAAATCGGATCGGGCGGAGTTTTCTTTAAATTTCATTCTGCAGAGGGGGTAATTTTCTTCGATAAGGATGAACTCTTAAACGGCTATTTTCAAGACAAAGATATAAAGTTGACCGGCAATGCAGCTATCGACAGGATGATAGAAGCAGAGGACGACTATAATTTTTCTGTCAGTATATTTAAAATAGCCCAAGAAGAGATTTACTTCTGGGCCAGCCTCCCATCTGCGAAAAAAATTTACAGGGATCTCAGCACAGAATTTACTGATCTTGAAGGATTGATAAAGAAGATGAGTTCAGAAAAGCTTACCGGCTATATTGATGTTTCAATAGGAGACGGTAAAGAAGGCGGCCTCATCTTTATAAGTAATGGTGAGATCATCGGCGGTTCTTATTCCTGGGGTAGGGGAGAGCCGAACCCTTCAAAAAAGAACCTGGAACTTCTTATTGAAAAGACTAAAGAATCCAGTGGAATTTTTCATGTGAGTCGGATTCCTATGAAGAGCGAACAAGTCGAGAGCGAACAGAAAGAATCCGTCTCTGATACTGCTTTAGATACTCTAACGATGCTTGAGGAACTTTTAGGTGTATTCGAGACAGTGGTATCAACCGGCAAGAAAAAGAACATAGATTTCAGCAGTGTGTTAAGGAAAAAATTTGTGGAAAGTGCGGAAAATTATAGTTTTCTTGACCCATTTGCCGGTGAATTCGAATATTCCGGCCAAAAAATTACTTTTTCAGGTGACGCCGGTGAAAAAGAATTAGCCGAAGGTGTAATAGAGTCGGCAAAGGGACTTGCGGAAGAGCTAGGAATACTGCCCGAACTTATAAATTATCTGTCATCATGGACTGATAAATACGAGAAGAAACTTGCAAGCCTCGGAATAAGTGTATGATATGAAATTTGATGGCGTCGTAAAAAGTCCCATCTACTGCGTTATAGCGGTTTTTCAGGCACTCGGCATACTGCATGTATTGCCTCGTCCCTGAAAAACCACTACGCCTTGTATATAGAACTTTTTACTTAGCCATCGGCGTTACTTTTTACGAGTTCATCAAATTTAGTATTTCGAAAACATATTGGCCTCATTGCTAAATACTTCATTCAACAAATACTAAGACATAAATTAAAACTCACCACAGAGTACGGAGATGATATAATTATAGTAACAGGCTTTATCTCTGTGAGTCCCGTGGTCTCTGTAGTGATACAGGATTAGTAAAGAAACGTCACCATGTTTATGCACTATAGCACTTAACCGGCAAAGTAATAATTGGATGAGGAGAAAGACCTTTTCAATTTCTTTATAGTAAAAGGATTTAACGAAAAGATGACTGGTTTACCTTTTGAAGGAGTTATAGATAGTTCTGCTGGAAGGTATACCGATTTTTTTAACAGCATACCAGCGGCGATTTACAGAACAACGGTTGAAGGAAGAATTGTTTATTGCAACAGGACTTATGCACATATATTCGGTTTCGATTCCGTTTCTGAATTAATAGATTATCCGGTTGTTAATCTATACAGGAATAAGAAAGACAGAGGTGTTCTGGTAAATTCCATTATACAAAGAGGACGTGTAACGGATCTGCCGCTATCGTTTAAAAAAAAGGACGGAACGCCGATCTGGTGCTCAGTTACGGCTAGAGCAGTTATAGATGAAGATGGCATTGTTGGGCACCTGGATGGTGTAATGAAGGATATCACAGGAGAAATAGAAGAAAAAGATGTTGAACCAAGTCTTGATGGAGCTTTTAATGATTTAAACTATTGTATTATTATTTTTGATCTTCAGGGAAATTTGCTCGATATAAACGAAGCAGGCGTTAAATTAATTGGATTTTCAAAAGATGAGTTGATCGGCAGATCATTGTCCGAATTTATTTTACCGGGACAGAGAGTTCTTTTTCTTCTGTTCCTTTCAGATATATTGAAAATCGGACATGAAGAAGTTATCCTGCCTATAGTTGATAAAAATGGTGAAAAGCGTCATATTGAATTTAATGCAACACTTGTAAAAAAGAACAGCAGGGCACACCATATAAAGGGAATTGCCCGGGATATAACAAAACGTGCGGAACAGCAAAAAAGTAGGTCAAATAAGGATAAATTTCAAGGTGTCCTAGAGATGGCAGGCGGAGTGGCACATAGACTGAATCAACCACTTACGATAGTTAGTAATCTCATTGATGAAGTATTATCCGATTTGCACTCTGATAACCAGAATTACAAAAAAATAGTTACCGTGCATCAACAAATAAAGAGGATGAATGAAATAACAAAAAAAATTGGGAGTATAAAAAAGTATGAAGCTATGGATTATGTGGCTGGAATAAAAATTGTTGATATTGATAAGGCTTCATTAGAGAAAAACCGGGAAGCTATAAAGATAAGAAGTCAGGGGGCAAGGAAGCAGGGAGATTAGGATGCCGTGAAGATAAACATCCTGGCCTCCGAGCCTCCCCCTGCTTATGTATCTTATTTATTAAAGCGCTAAAATTTTCTGCAAGGAGACTTTATGATAAAAAATGTATTGATTGTTGACGATGACAAGGAGATGTTGCTTGCCCTTAAAAATGGGTTTTCCAAGTATAAGGAGACATTTTCGGTATTAATAGCTGAAGATGGCATAATTGCAGTGGAAATGCTTAAGAAGAAAACCATTTCCCTTGTTGTCACTGATTTGAAAATGCCTAAAATGGATGGCTTTGCTCTTTTGGCTCATATTATGGAAAATTATCCCGACATTCCTGTAATCATAATTACAGGTTACAGCACTCCTGAAATGGAAAAACTCGCACTACGGGGCGGTGCTGTGGGATACATTGCAAAACCCTTCATGCTGGAGAATCTGGCTAGAAATATTATGGTCACATTGAGAAAGGAGTCGGAGGGGGGAACACTTCACAGTGTCTCATCGGGCATTTTCCTTCAATTGATGGAAATGGAACAAAAGACCTGTACAATCAGGTTGACAGATAAATCCACGGGCAACACGGGGGTTCTCTTTTTTCAGGATGGTGAAATGCTTGACGCCAGGGCTAATGACCTGCAGGGTAAATCTGCTGCCTACCAGATTTTTTCATGGGAAGAAGTTAATATCTCCATCCAGAATGTTTGCCCTAAGATGGAGAATAAAATCCAGAGCGATTTGCAACCTTTGATTCTTGAGGCAATGCGAATAAAGGATGAGAGCCAAAAAGAAAAAGAGCTGGAAGAAGTAACGGAAGAGATGGTAGAAGAGGTGAAAACCAAGGAGGTAAAACCGTCTGATCCTGTAAAAGAAATTAAAAGAAAGCTTGAAAAACAGATTGGTCCGAGATGTGGAGTGGAAGATATATACATGGACTCTTCATGGGATGGCTGGACAGTACAGATGTCGATTGTCGGTGATTTTTTTAATATCGGAAAATTGAAGGTCGGCTATATGGATAAAGGTGAATCAAAGGATACGATAGTGCTTTCTGGAAAAAATGCAATTGTGATTTCGGTGAGTCCTAAATGTCCAAAGGATAAAGTAATTCAGGTCTTGAGTACGTGAATGGATGCGAAAGATGAAAACAGGGATTGATTTAAAAATCAATGAAGCAGAGGTCTGTCGATCCATGGGGTTATATGATGAATCTCTGACTATTTATCAACAGATCCTGTCGAGCCTTCCCGAAGAGGACAATCAGACTATCGAAACTATCAAAAAGAAGATTAACGATGTAAAACAGGAAATGGCAGACCGGAAGCAGAGTAAACCCAAACAAGTCTCTGCCGAAGATATTTCCATTCTTAAAAAGACCATGTCTGGTGATGAGAGTAAATCGGCAGTTCTTGACAGTGCTGCAGCTTTTAACGATATGGGTCTTTTCAATGAAGCAGTAGCTGAATACGAAAAATTATTATTCCAGGATTTTACTGTTGAAGAAATTATCCCTGAATTTGCAAAATCTCTTCTAAAACTCCATTCACCTTCAAAAGTTGTTGAACATGTTAAAAAACTTGTCAATGACCAGCGGCTTGAAAAGAAGAAGAGAGCCAGGATAAAATTGTATTTTGGTCAAGAAATGGAAAGGAAAGAGCATAAGGACCAGGCGCTTGATTTCTATAAGGCGGCTGTTGAACTGGATCCAAACGAAACTGAAATCAGAAAAAGACTCGATTCACTATATGCAACACTTTCGTCAGGTTCCAAATATGATTACCTTTTGCGCCAGGAAAAGGTGACAACCGACCAGCTTCAAAAAGCTTTTGCACTTTCAAAAAAAATGAAAAAGAGTGTGGAATTTGTTCTTACAGGACAATACGGGATCAATAAGGCAGATATCGGAAAATCCTTTTCTGCGTTTTATAACTGCTCTTTTAGAGAATACGATTCTGCTTTTCCCATACCTAAAGAGATTTTAGGGAATTTAAAGAAAACATTTTTATTAAATGAAGGATGGGTCCCTTTAAGCTGGGATAAGGACGGAGTGGAGGTGCTTGTTGATGACCCAAGAAATTTAAACAAGACCGACAACATCAAGGCTCTGATGAATACTTCCAAGATCAATTTCTCCGTGGCGATTAAGGAGGATATTGAGGAGTATGTAAAGCGTTTTTATGATGCCGACCAGACTATTGAAACGATATCTGACGAAAATGGGCTCGATGATTTCGACCTGATTCCGGATGTTTCTTTTGAAGAAGAGGAAGAAGTTGAAGAGGTAGAAGGAGAGGATGAAAGTTCCAGCAAGGTAGTAAAGTTAGTGGATCAATGCATTATTGCAGCTTTCAGAAAAAATGCCTCTGATATACATATAGAGCCATCCCCTATTACAAAGGCTACAAATATTCGGTTTAGACTGGACGGAGTGTGCCAGGACTATCTCAAGGTTCCTAATGCAATGGCCAGGGGCATTCTTTCCAGGATCAAAATTATGTCTTCCCTTGATATTGCGGAAAGAAGGCTGCCACAGGACGGAAAAATTAAATTTAAACGGAAAGGGGTACCTCAATTTGAACTTCGGGTTGCAACACTTCCAACAGCCGGGGGTTTTGAGGATGCTGTATTAAGAATCCTGGCCAAGGCAGGCGCAATGCAAATAGATGATATGGGGTTAAGTGAGAGAAATTTAACTGTTTTAAAAAAAATTATCTACAGGCCATACGGTCTTGTGCTTGCTGTGGGACCGACAGGTTCAGGCAAGACAACGACACTCCATTCCGCTCTTGGTGAAATCAACAAGCCGGAGGTAAAGATATGGACAGCAGAAGATCCTGTGGAAATTACCCAGGCCGGTTTGAGACAGGTAGAGGCGAAGCCAAGAATCGGGCTGGATTTTGCAAGGATAATGCGTGCTTTTTTGCGGGCGGACCCGGATGTTATTATGATCGGCGAAATGCGTGATGAGGAGACCGCTTCAATAGGCATAGAAGCATCTCTTACCGGGCACCTGGTTTTTTCAACCCTTCATACAAATAGTGCCCCGGAAACTATAACCCGTCTGCTCGATATGGGCTTAAATGCTCTTAATTTTTCGGATGCTTTTCTCGGTGTTCTTGCTCAAAGGTTGGTGAGGAGATTGTGTACTAATTGTTGCAAAGACTATAATCCCTCCAAAGAGGAATTCGAAGAGATAGTAACAGATTACGGAAAAAAAGATTTTGCTGCCACTGGAATAAAATATTCATCAGATCTTAAATTAAAACGTTGTGGGAGCTGTGAGGTTTGTTCGGGAACAGGATACAAGGGGAGATACGGAATACATGAGTTAATGGAGGGTACTCCTGGAATTAAAAGATTAATAAAAAAGCAGGCTTCAGCGGAAGAACTTTTCAAATTTGCAATGAAAGAGGGGATGAGAACGCTGAAGCAGGATGGGATCGAAAAGGTTTTTCAGGGACTGACGGATATAAGTGAAGTAAGGAGAGTATGCATAACGTAGATAACCGGACTTTTAACCATTTTGCATAATTACAACTGGCCGGATCGATTCCGGCTTTGTTTTTTTTCAATGCTTGCATGAATATCGGAAGTGAAAAATGGAAAAAACTAATTCTGGACGGAGCCAAAGTCCTAAATATTCATATTGACAAGAAAATTACAGATCAATTTTCCATCCATGCATCTGAATTGATCAGATGGAACCGAAAAATAAACCTCACTGCCATTACCGATCCATTCGAAATAGCTGTTAAACATTATCTCGATTCCATAGTACCTGCACGAGTCATGCCCAGATGCGACCGGATGCTCGACATAGGCTCAGGGGGTGGTTTTCCAGGAATTCCACTAAAAATATTAATTCCATCTTTAACTGTTACACTGATCGATGCTTCAAGAAAAAAGGTTAGTTTTTTAAAGCATATAATAAGGAATATTAAGCTGACCAATATTGACGCCCATCATGTCAGAGCAGAGGATTTGGCAAATAAACGGACTATAGAAAACCGCTTTGATATTATTATATGCAGAGCACTTTCTTCGTTGGACAAAAGTATATCTCAGGCTTTGCCGTTGCTGGCAAAAGATGGGATCATTATCGCCATGAAGGGAAAGCTATCTGAAGCTGAAATAGAATCTGCAGGAAAGTATAATATTTCTTTAACAGTGGAAAAATATAAACTTCCTTTTCTCGAATTAGAAAGGTCTCTAGTTATTATCAGAGTTTGATATTTGACGGTCTCGTAAAAAGTCCAACTTCTGCGTTGTGCTGCATTTCGTAATCATTTAACGTACGATAAGTACGCCTCATGATTACAAAATTTGCACGCCTTGAATTTGAACTTTTTACGAAACCGTCTAAATCGGACTTTCAAAACTAAATCATAACCTTTTGATATGATAGAGAAGTTATTTTCGGTTACAGTGCCGTAAAGCGGCATATTATAGTTTTTTACGAATTCATCAATACTAAAATTTTATAAATTGAGCGGATAGAGATTTTTCTTTTACTTGAAGCAAAGCAACGGATGCAGGGTTGTTAAACCGCGGGAGTGTGGCGCTTCCCGGGTTTAGAAAGAGAACACCATTGTGATTTTCGAGGGACGGCCGGTGGGAGTGACCGCTTATAACAGCACTGACTCCTGATTCGTCAGGCTTTATATCGAGTTTATAGATATCATGAATAACGTAAAGCAATAAACTACCGACTTCGACAAACTTTGTTTCAGGCAATTCATGTGTCCAGTCACCTATGTCCATGTTTCCCCTTACGGCTATAACAGGGGCGATGTCCTGCAGTGATTCAAGTATCTCCGGTTTTCCTACATCTCCCGCATGAATAATAAGGTCCGTGCCCTTGAGTGCTTTAATCGCAGCTGGTTGCAACCTGCCGTGGGTATCTGAGATGACTCCGATTAACTTCTGATTTTTGGTATGTATTTTTATTGACATTAAAAAAGAGAGGATATTTACTGGTTCAAGGTGGAGCCTCTTATGAATTTTGATATCTTTCTAAAAGACTCATTCATAGAATCGAGACGATTAATTAGCAGCTCAATAAGATAATTTTTTATCTTATCTTTTATTTCAGGGCTTACTTTTTTGAAAAAGGCTTTATCGAGTTTCATAACAAGAACATTTTCATTTGCAATAACATTGCTGTGACGAGGATTTTTTGTAAAGAAAGACATTTCTCCGAACAAGGCGCCCTGGGATAATTTGGCTATTGGTGTGATGTATCCATTCTTGGTGATTAATACTGTTCCTTTAATCAGGAGATAAAGAGATGTAAATGTATCTCCCTCCTTTATAATTACATCATCCTTTTTAAACCCAAGAAGTGAATGCTCCAGTTTGGAAAATATTTTTTTTCATTTTCTGTAAAACGCTTAAACATCGTTATTTCATCAATGGAATCAATTATTTGCATTTTGATATCCTCTCAGGCAAGTCATGAGATAAATTTGATATGTTTAGATGGCTTAACCAAAAGTAAGATATTGACATATTAAAACTAAACTATTGCTTTAAAAAAGTGTTTATTATCGATATCAAAACAATCATCAGAAAACAAACGAAAAATCGATATATAGACAATTATGGCTAAGTCACGGTAACGTCGAAGTCGGTGCTAACTTGTTGATGTTTGGGGGGTTCTGAAAATGGCTAAGTTGACATATTTGTAAGTTGTTATATTATTGTATTTAAATAATTTTATTCTTATAAACAATAACTCAACACGGAAGGATTGCAAAAATGAAGATTCTGGTAGGGTATGACGGATCAAATGCGGGTAAGGAAGCTTTAGATCTGGCAAAAAATCACGCCAAAGCTTTTAAAGGAGAAGTAGATGTAGTTACATCTATGGTAAAAGGGGCGGAAAGCGAACGAAAAGATATAGATCAGGCCAAACGTGGTCTGGAATATGCCGATTCGCTTTTTAAAGAAGATAATATTCCCTGCAAGATTCATCTGCTTATTCGCGGCATGTCATCAGGAGAAGATCTGGTTGAATTTGCAAAGGAAAACAAAGTTGATGAAATCATTGTCGGTGTAAAAAGAAGATCAAAAGTAGGAAAGCTTTTAATGGGTTCTACCGCCCAATACGTAATTCTAAAAGCTCATTGTCCGGTGGTAACGGTAAAATAAATTACCGTTTTGTCCCGCTTTCATCGGGGTTCCAACGGGCTTTTCTTGTTTCGGGTTACGAGTTATCAGCCAATGTACTGTGCCGGACAGGTTGCGAGCCGCGAGCTTCATACGAGCCAATCAAATATAATGAACTCGTAAGAAATCCGATTTAGACGGTTTCGTAAAAAGTTCAAATTCAAGGCGTGCAAATTTTGTAATCATGAGGCGTACTTATCGTACGTTGAATGATTACGAAATGCCGCACAACGAAGAAGTTGGACTTTTTACGAAACCGTCAAATATAATAGACCTGTTAACAGATGCTATATCCTTGCAGCCGGTTAATATCATCGCTTGGATAAGTTCAGATCGTATCTGATTAATATATTTTCTCACGCCTTCTTGAAGACCTCCAACGGCAGCAATTGAAAAAGGACGTCCGATCATCACGGCGTCTGCACCCAATGCCAGCATTTTTAAGACATCACCACCTGATCTTATTCCTCCATCAGCTAAAATTACAATTTATCCCTGAACAGCTTCTGAGATTTCAGGAAGAACTTCAGCAACACCCGGTGTGTGATCAAATACCCTGCCACCATGATTTGAAACAACTATTCCGGATGCACCTACCTCTATGGCAAGTCTTGCATCGTCCGGGGTCATAATACCTTTAAGAATAAAATTCATGGAGGTTTTTTCAATAATTTCACGTAATTTATCAGGCGGTTTCGGAGTTACAGGGCGGCCCATGAGCTTTAAGGTAATAAGGCCTGATGCATCGATATCCATACTAACGATTGAAGCACCAGCGTCTTTTGCTTTGTCAAGTTTAAGGAAAAGCTCTTTGTCTTCCCAGGGCTTAATAAAAGGAATTCCTTCGCCATTCAAGGACCTAATGGCTGCAAATCCGGCTTCGTGAATAAAAGCCGGTATACCGTCACCGGTACAACCTATAGTTCCCTCATTATGGCAGCCTTCAAGGACTGCAAAGATATATTCTTCTTCTGATATTTTTCCTCCCATATTAAAAGGGACACCCCCTATAGGTGCTGCAAGTATTGGAATCTCCAATTTTTTTCCGAATAGCGTTATATGTGTATCCGGCTCTGTAATATGGTGAATCAGCCTCATGTTTAAACGAAAGTCTGATAGCGCTTTAACATTTGCCTTAAAGGAAGCTCCTGTGTCTATTCCTCAAACGAACAGAGCGGAGATTGAAAAACTCCCCGACCCCTCATTTATATACAGATTTTTTCAGCCATTCTTCCAGCCGACGAAGGCCTTCTTTTGTAGAAACCTGAGGAGAGTACCCAAGGTCTCTTACGGCTGCACTGATATCGAACCAGTGGGAAGTGGAAAGCTCTTCGGCTACAAACCGTGTCATTGGCGGTTCTACGTTAATATTTAAGATTTTATAAAAAAATTCACAGGCTGCACCGATTAGCCAGGCAGCTATTTTTGGGATTGATTTCTTAACAGGGTCACGCCCTGACGCCTTTAGTATGGCATTAATCATGTCCCACAAAAGAACCGGTTCCCCTTGACTGATAAAATAGACATTACCGGAAATATCGGGATTTTCATCAAGCTTTTTCGCTGCAAGAATGTGAGCATTTGCGGCATTGTCTATATATATTGTATCTACGAGATTTTTACCGTTTCCGACTATCTTGAGTTGTTCTGCTTTTGCAATAATCCGTGGAACAAGATGGTTATCTCCCGGACCCCATATCAAATGCGGTCTTAAAGTGATTGTCCTTAGTGTATCGGTCGCAGCATTGACAACAAGTTGTTCGGCAATCGCCTTTGTTTTCGGATAATGAGCATGAAAACGTTCGGGATAAGGAGCAGATTCGTCAACACCTTCCATATCCGTACCATTAAAGACAACGCTGGGGGAACCCGTATATATGAGTTTTTCAACATTATGCTTATTACAGGCAGAAATAACATTTTCGGTTCCTGTGACATTGGTTTTATAATAGTCATTGTAATTTCCCCAGATACCTGGTTTTGCCGCAACGTGAAAGATAATTTTAATATCCCGGCTTGCCTGTTCTACAGCTTTTTTGTCACTAATGTCTCCCTGGATTTGACTAACTCCCATCGATTCAAGTTCCGGATAAAAGCTTCTGGAAAAACTGCGGACATTTTCACCTGTTTCAACAAGCTGTTTGACTATAGCTTTGCCTAAAAAACCACCACCGCCTGTAACAAGGATATTTTCTTTTATTCTTGTAGCCATTTCACTTTGATAGTTTCGCAAAAAGTTAAAAAACCACTTTTTAAGAAACGTTTTAAGTTTTAGGTAATAAGTTTTAAGTATTTGATAAAACAGACAATAACATTAACCTAAAACCTAAAACTTAACACCTAAAAGCTGATAAATTCGACTTTTTACGAATTCATCTACTTTAGCTTCTTTTCAGCCCATATCGCCAGCTTTTCACGGAAAATTTTTGAATTGTGCCGTATATCCACAGGAAATCTTCTGTGATACAGCACAGTTCCTATATTTCTTGTAATTTCACTTTGTTTTGCCATTTCAAGAAGCTCTGAGGTAAGATCATTTTTATTTTTACCGTTATCTCCTTGTTCGAGTTCAATACAAATCACAGGCTTTTTATTATCCTGACCGACCCCCACAAGGGCGCTGCGATATACTCTTGGATGGGAATTAAAAATCGCTTCGCAGGGAATTGTAAAAAGGGTTTCACGCTTAGTTATAACACGATGGCTTTTCCGGCCACAAAACCAGATCCTGCCTTTTTTATCGCGCCAGCCAAGATCTCCCATTCTGTGCCATACCTCTTCTCCCTGTTTGATTTTGGCCATTATATCTGCTTCCGGCCTTTCAAAATACTGCCGTGTAACAAGTCCACCCTTAACCGTAATTTCACCCATTTCACCGTCATTAACAACAAGTTCATCGGACCATTTTTGAATCGTCCTGTCGCTGATTTTAATAATACGAATCTTGATGTCATTGATCGGGTAACCAATGCAAGTGCCGTACCCCTGTTCGCTCAGGGCTCTTGTTTCAGACAAAATTTCCTTGCTGCGGATGGAGATAATCGGTACAGCTTCGGTTGCGCCATAGGGAGTGTGAATCTCGGCATCTTCACAAAGCATGGCGGAAAACTGCTTAATATTTGAAGGTGATACAGGGGCTCCGGCAGAAATTACTCTTTTTAATGAAGGGAGTTTTATACCTTTTTGTTTGCCGTATTTACCGACACGGTTTAGCAGAGCGGGCGAAGCGAACATATTTGTTATTCCATGGCTGATTATTGCATCAATAATTTTTTCAGGTTCAACAAGGGCAGGTTTTGTAGGGTCCATATCAGGTATTACGGATGTAATTCCAAGGGCAGGCCAAAAAAGAGCAAAAAGGGGAAATGTGGAAAGATCTATTTCATCAGTGGATATGCCTAAATGAGTTTTAATTTGGCGAAGCTGTGAGTCAAAATTACCGTGTGTATATATAACGCCTTTGGCAGGGCCTGTGCTCCCTGTGGTAAATAAAATAGCGGCTGTTTCATCCCGCAATGTTTTACTTATAGGATAAGATTTCCGGGGTTTTTGAAGAAAACTTTTTAATGTATAACCTCCCCAGAACCAGCGGCGGCCGACAGTTATCCAGATCTTAACTGTTTTAAAAAAGCCGGGACAGAGTACTCTCACCACATGTGCCGGGGGAATTCCTATAAAGCCTTGGGGACGGCTTTCTCTCAAACAGCCGATCATACGACGTATTCCCATTCCCGGATCTACTACCACTGGTACAGCGCCTGTTTTAAAAAGAGCAAATATTATGATAAAAAACTCCAGGCTAGGTTTCACCATTAATATAGTCCGTTTGCCGCGGGAAATTCCAACCCTTTCCAGACCGCGTGCCAGGCAGTCAGACTCTTGATCAAGTTGTTGAAAAGTTAGATGAGTGTGTGCTATTCGGCCGTATTTGTCCTGTCCTGCCGGACATATAACAGCCTTTTTACTCGGAAAAATTTTGGCCATTTTCCTGAGATAGGAGGAAACGTTTATTGTTTTATTGTCTTTTTCTTGGTTTAAAGTATTCATTTATAAAATAAATCAGACAGGGTTACTTTTAAAAAATTTCTTAATTATAGCAACAACTCTGTCCGGAGCATCTTCAAGAAGGTAGTGGCCCGCATCTGAAAAAGCATGAACCTCTGCATCCGGAAAACGACGCTGCCATTCGGCAAGATAGTCGTTGTCAAAAACAAAATCGTGCTCCCCCCAGCATATAAGCATGGGGATGTTTCCGATTCTGTGAAGGTTATCATCCACGTCCCTGACCAGCCTGTAACTTGGGTCCTTTTTCTTTACAGGAATATCCTGAACAAATTTGAGTGTTGCGATTCTGTTTTTCCAATTGTTATACGGAGCTGTTAGGCCTGACCTGACATCCCTGGAAAGTCCCTTGTGAGATGCCATAAACAAGGCGCCATAAGAAAAGAGGTTAAAACCAAGGACTGCAAGTTTAGCCGGCAGCTTGAGATTTCGGATTATCCATAATCTTAAAGGGAGACTTTTCCCATTGGGTGGGAAAAATGCAGCCGTATTCATTATAACAACCCGACCTATGCTTTTAGAATGTCTTAGGGCAAACGCAATACCGATCATTCCGCCCCAGTCATGGAGGACCAGGGTCATCTTTTCTTTTAAATTAAGATGCTCCACGAGTGCTTCCAGGTTATCTATGCGACTTTTAAGCAGGTAATCGTAATTTTTTACACCAGGCTTGTCAGAAAGACCGCAACCGATATGGTCCGGTACAATAGTGCGAAACTGCGGAGACAATTCTTTCACCAGAGAGCGATAATAAAAAGACCAGGTCGGGTTTCCATGAATCATTACAACCGGGCTTCCTGAGCCTTCATCAAGATAATGGTATTTCAGGCCGTTCATATTCAAGTAATGGGACTTAAAGGGGTACAGGTGATGAAACTTTGAAATATCAATTTTACTATTACTTATCATAATTTACATAATGAACCCGCAGACAGGCTTTTACCACTGCACTCCGAGCATAAGACAGTTCAAACCGCTGCCGATTCCTAAAAATCCGACCAGATCATTTTTAATAAGGAATTCACGTTCTGATGCAATGGCAGCGGTAATCGGAAGAGATACGGTTCCTATGTTTCCAAGATACTTAAACGTGGTGAAATCCTTTTCTTTATCAATTCCGATAGATTCAAGGATAGTATTTTGGTGGGTTGCACCAACCTGATGGCAGATGATTTTATCCGGCTTGTTATTTGGCCATGAAAGTTCATTTTTGAAAGCTTTAAACGTTTTTATGCCCAGCTTAACGCCGTTTTGCAATACACCCACAGAATCCGTCTCCATAATTTGGGGGCTGTTCGAAGGAATCCCTGTGTTCGGTCCCCAGCGGCATAGCTTATAATGCTCTGCAGCACTCCTTATAACACCACCAAGCAGACGGTGTCCTTTATCAGAAAGGGATCTATCAGTAAGTACTACAGCTACCGCACCTGACCCTCCAGTTAGTGTTGCCACGGTTTTTTTAAAAATTTCCATATCTTTTGCTGTAAGGAGGCGATCAATAGTGGTGTCCACGATTTGGCGCGCAGACTCACAGGATACAACAATCCCTGCTCTGATATGCCCGAGCTCAATTGCATTGGCTATCTGGACCATACCGTTTAAGATACCGAGACATGCGTTTGAAACATCATAAATCTGGGTTTCAGGTCCAAGACCCAGACCATGAGATACTGCACAGGCCGTTGCAGGTTCCAGGTTGTCCCTGCA